>NZ_JAAAPK010000009.1:300000-494886 GCF_009909105.1 Corallococcus exiguus | reverse complement strand
CGAGCGTTTCTCCGAGCTCCTTCACCGCCATCCCGTCTTTCAGGAAGCACTCGGCTTCATATGAGGGGATGCCTCAGCCTGCCGCCTCCACCACCCCGCCTCGCGAACGCGCGGGTTCCAGCGGAGCTGAGTGATCTCGTTGAGAGCATCCTGGCCCGAGACCCCAAGAAGCGTCCGGTCGATACCGAAGCGCTTCGCCGCGAACTGGCGGAGCTCCGGGCCGGCCGATCCGCCGAATACGACGTGCCGGCCCATCCGCCCTCCGAACAGCGTCACGGTGGACCGCCCCCCGTGTCACTGTCCGTGCCCTCCACTCCCGATTCCCTCAAGAGGCACGTCGCCTTGATCGAGCGCCCGCGAGGCCAGGGCTGGTGGGGTCGGGGCCTCGCTGGCATCGTCTCGCTTGTCGTTGTCGCGCTCCTCTGGCGCTTCTCGTCGGCCGATCCCGCGCCCCCTGCCGGGCCGCGCATCGCCGCGGGTCCACGTCCTCCCGTCGCCCCCCATTCCGCACCGCCCAAGACAACTCCTCCTGCTATGTCGCCTCCTGGCCCCTCGCCCGTGACAGCCCCCGGGCCGGCAATCGCCGCTGTTCCGAAGGAAGGTTCAATCGTGAAGACCCCGCAGCCTGAAACGCCGACCGCAGGACGCACACCTCGCGTGCCGAAGAAGTCCGTTGCCGCCGTCGAGTGCGCGTCGCTATCGCTCGTCGCGGCACTGGCGGCGGGTTGTCCGGGGGCTCAGATCCGGCCCGAGTCCTTCACCTGCCCGGCTGGGGCGGAAGAGGCCATGCGGGAGCAGCTCCACTGGGGGGGCTCGGAGGTCCTCAGCCTCAAACTCGACGACCGCCAATCGGAATGGGACGAGGTGTGGTTCACCGCTGGCGCGGAGGTGGTCGGGGTCGTCCCCAAAGGCATCAGCAGCGACCGGCAGAAGGCGGTCGCCCCTCCTGGGACACGCTTCTACGGCAAGGCCTACTACCTCTCCGACAAGATGGGCCGCGCGGATGGTCCGGCACTCGTCATCCGGTATGACCGCGTGAAGCTCCCGGGGCAGGACGACTATCCGGTTTGCGTCGTGCACGAGGGGACTGTCCTGGCGTTCAAGGACGGCAGGGTGAAGGCGCTCAATCGGGGCGTCGGTTTCCCCGTGGACCGCTGGCCCTGAGTTCGGCCGGGATCACGTGGCGGGTAGGTGCCCGGTTCTGGTCCCCGCGCATCCAGGCTCGACAGGACCTGCCAGGGCAGTGGTCCACCACGGGTTGAGTCTCCTGCGGGCCCGGCGCCGGACTTCAGAAGGCAGCATCCGAGGAAAGGTGCTGCTCAAGGCAGTGGGCGTTCCGAAGTTGCTGGAGATGCCTCGCATCAAGCGGTCGCGGGCGAGGCTCGAAGAGCAGGTGCGCCTTGCGACATACCTCGGCCACCCGGGGCCTGGCACTGCGCAAGCTCCTCCAGCTCCGGACGGACGCCCGCTACCAGACGGCGCGGGAGCTGGCGGCGGACTTGCGCCGCTGGCTCGGAGAGGGAGACGCCTACGGCAAAGAAGGAAGCGGTGGCGGAGTTGCGCGAGATGGCGAAGCGAGCCCGGGAGGTGATGGTCGAACTGGGCATGAGGCGCCCCCGTGGCCTCCAGGCGTCCCAGGACGAGTTCAGCACGAACCAGCCGCATGCTGCCCACCGAGGGCGCCTCTTGTGTAGGAGCACGCGAAGCCTCCCAAATACCGTCGTCACAGGATTCAATCAATGACCACACAAGGCCCCCTCCTCCTCAACGTCTATGCCCCTGGGCTAGCGCGAGACGACAACCGCACAATCGCGACTGTCCACGGCCTGGAACGCGCGTTGCCCGGATTGCGCCTGGACTGGAGGGTGACGGAGAAGCGACAGCTTGCTGTCGTGCCACAGCGCGATGCGTGGTTGACCCAGGAAGCAGCACGCGGCGAGTTCCCTTTTATATGTAACGGTGACGAGCGTTATCCCGTGATGCTTTCCGGGCAGCCTGAATCCGCGTACGTGAGCCCAGGCGGGCAGCCACAACTCCGAGTCCATGCGAAGCTGCCCCTGGACGCGGCCGTCATCTCGGCAGCGGCGAATGTGCTTGAAGCCTTGGCGGAGGGTGCAAACGCATTCTGGGGACAAGCAACGCCAGACGGAGCCGCACTGGACATCGCGTATCAGACCGCCCCCACGCTGGAAGGACCACCGTCTCCACGTCGGGGGTTGCCCGCACTGAAGCTCTTCGAGCACATCCGCTCGCCCGAAATTCCCTATTACCTCGGGTGGCTCAACTACTGGTCGGAGGCTTCCGCGCGGGCCATCGGGTTCCCGGATCCTGCTCGCGATACAGAATTGCTCTCACGGTCGCGGCGCACGGCAACGGGCGGGTGGATCGTGCAGCTCACCGAAGCGCCCCTCGACCTGGACGACCCCGCCCATCTGGCAGCGCTCAAGCGGGCCTACGAGCGCTTCCCCGAAATCGGCGGGCGCGGGGTGCCGTGAACTGCGTGATGAGTGTCGGACACCGCACGCCGCATCGGCCGCCACTCCAGGTGCCATGCCCCATGGCGGGATGAACCCTTCCTCGAGGAGGCACCACCATGGCCGACCCGGCGATCACCACACAGTGCTGCATCGCGGGCGGAGGGCCGGCGGGAATGATGCTGGGGCTGCTGCTGGCCCGGGCCGGCGTGGAGGTGACGGTGCTAGAGAAGCACGCGGACTTCCTCCGCGACTTCCGGGGCGACACGATCCACCCGTCCACGCTGGAGCTGATGCACGAACTGGGCTGGCTGGACGAACTGCTCGCCCTTCCCCACTCGAAGATGTTGGACCTGCGCTTCCAGGTCGGCGAACACGAGGTCACCGTGGGGGACTTCCGCCACCTCCCCACGCACGCGCGCTATCTGGCCTTCATGCCGCAGTGGGACCTGCTCGACTTCATCGCGCGCAAGGCCGCCATGTACCCGACCTTCCAGCTCCTCCGCCGCACGGAGGTAACGGACCTCGTGCGCGACCATGGCCAGGTCGTCGGAGTTCGAGCTCGAACGCCGGAAGGCCCGCTGGAGGTGCGCGCGTCGCTGGTGGTGGCGGCGGACGGCCGGAAGTCCACGCTGCGTCAGCAGTCCGGCCTGGAGGTCCAGAACCTGGGCGCTCCCATGGACGTGCTCTGGTTCCGCGTGTCGCGCAGACCTGACGATCCCAGCCCACCCCTGGGCCACTTCGAGCGCGGAGCGCTCTTCCTGCTCATCAACCGGGGCGACCAGTGGCAGTGCGGCCGGGTCATCCCCAAGGGCGGCATCGCGTCCGTCCAGGCGCGCGGCCTGGAGGCCTTCCGGGCCGAACTCGTGAAGCAGGCGCCGTTCCTCGCCGACCGAGCCGGTGAAATCCGAAGCTGGGACGACGTGAAGCTGCTGACCGTGCGAGTGGATCGGCTGCGCACCTGGTACCAGCCCGGCCTGCTGTGCATTGGCGACGCGGCGCACGCGATGTCACCCGTGGGCGGCGTGGGCATCAACCTGGCGGTGCAGGATGCCGTGGCCACCGCCAACCTGCTCGCGGGCCCCCTGCTCGCCCGCCGTGTCACGACCGAGGACCTGCGCCGCGTCCAGCAGCGCCGCGAGCTCCCCACCCGACTCACCCAGCGAGCGCAGGTGCTCATCCAGAACCGCGTGGTGGACCCGGCACTCCGGAAGCGCGCATTCAGCAACGGCCGGCTGCCCCTGAGCCTCCAGTTGGTGAAGCGCATCCCCGCGCTGCGCCGCATCCCCGCGCGCCTGATTGGCCTGGGCGTCCGCCCCGAACACATCCACACGCCGGCCGCTTCACCCCTTCACTGAGGACCGCCGGAGCGCTGGTTCCCCCGCCCCAGTTCCAGGCACGGTTGTCCTGGCGCATCCCACCCCAAAGCTTCGCGGGAAGTGCCTGACGCCCGTGCATCACTCTCCTGCGCGTCAGGCCAGGAGGAACCATGACGAGCTCACGAACGACAGCCCTGCGGGAAGTCCGCTCTCAGGCCACCGAGGAACTCCGCTCGGGCCAATGGAAGCTGACCGCCGCGGTGGTGGTCGCGGGAACGATGATGTCCGTGGGGATGAAACGCCGCTCGCTCGGGGGCACGGTGGTGGCCCTGGCCGGCGGCGCCGTGCTCTATGGGGGCCTGCAATCCCAGCGGCGTGCTCTCGCCTCGGTCGCTCGGAAGGCCCGCCGCGCATTGACAGGCAAGGAAGCGAGGCATGGACAGCTCATCGAAGTGGAGCACACGCTCACGGTGGGACGTCCGGTGGAGGAACTCTACCGCCTGTGGCGTGAACCCTCCACGCTGAGCCGCCTGATGGAGCACTTCGCGGAGGTCACGCCCACGGCCGGTGACGGCCGGCACTTCCGGATCCACGGGCCGCTGGGACGCGAGGTGAGCTGGGACTCGCGCCTCGTGGAGGAACGCTCGCCGGAGTTCCACAGCTGGGAGTCCACGGAGGACAGCCCCGTGAAGACGCGAGGGTGGGTGCGCTTCCGGCCCGATCCGAACGGAGGCACGGAGGTGACATTGCACCAGGCCTTCTCGCCTCCGGGCGGCGCGCTGGGCGAGGCGCTGGCGAAGCGGATGCGCGGCGTCCCCGCCATGCAGGTGAGGAAGGTGCTGCGCAGCTTCAAGAGCCTGGCGGAGACCGGAGAGATTCCCACCGAGGACGCACCGAAGGGCTACGGGTTCTTCAAGCAGAAGGTGGATGGCTACATGCGGAACGTGTTCACTTCTTGAGCCGTGGGCGTCCTGCCCTTCCCACAACTCAACACCCGAGCGAGGGGCGGATCCGTCCGTCATCGTCGGACAGCGAGGAGGCCCCTAGAGGAAGGGCATGACCGTCTTCCTCCGAGCCTCCTTCTGCGTGGGCGCCGCGCTGTTCCTGACGAACTGCGCGCACCGCTCCACCCCCGACACCTCCACGAAGGCGCCCGCGCTGCCCGCGCCCGACCCCAGCTTCAAGGTGGAGCGGTACAGCACGGTCGTCGGCTGGCCGGAAGGCAAGCGCCCCACGGCCCCGGAAGGCTTCGAGGTGACGCGCTACGCGGACGGCCTGCGCAACCCGCGCTGGACCTACGTGCTGCCCAACGGCGACGTGCTGGTGGCCGAGGCCAGCTCCGAGTTCAAGAGCGAGCAGGACAAGGAGGAGTCCATCGAGTCCGGCAAGGTGCGCTCGCAGAACCTGGGCCACAGCGCCAACCGCATCACGCTGCTGCGCGACGCGGACCACGACGGTACGCCCGAGGTCCGCGAGGTGTTCCTGGAGGGCGTGAAGCAGCCGCTGGGCATGCTGCTGTTGGGCGACCGCTTCTACGTGGCCGGCACGGACGCCGTCTGGCGCTACCCATACACGGCCGGTGAGACGTCGCTGAAGGCCCCCGGTGAGAAGCTCCTGGAGCTGCCGGCGGGCGGCTACAACAACCACTGGACGCGCAACCTGCTGGCCAACGCGGACGGTTCGAAGCTCTACGTGTCCGTGGGATCCGCGAGCAACGTGGCCGAGCACGGGCTGAAGGAGGAGGAGCGCCGCGCCAACATCCTGGAGATCAACCCGGACGGCACCGGCGAGCGCATCTACGCGAGCGGCCTGCGCAACCCCGTGGGCATGGGCTGGGCCCCGGGCACGCGCACGCTGTGGACGGCGGTGAACGAGCGCGACGACCTGGGCGAGGACCTGGTGCCGGACTACCTCACGCACGTGGAGGACGGCGGGTTCTACGGCTGGCCCTACGCGTACTTCGGAGCGAACGAGGATCCACGCATGGCGGGACAGCGGCCGGACCTGGTGGCGAAGACGCTGGTGCCGGACGTGCCCCTGGGCTCCCACACCGCGTCGCTGGGCCTGGCGTTCTACGAGGCCCAGGCGTTCCCGGAGAAGTACCGGGGCGGCGCGTTCATCGGGCAGCACGGCTCGTGGAACCGCGCGGAGCTGTCTGGCTACAAGGTCGTGTTCGTGCCGTTCAAGGGCGGGAAGCCCACCGGTCCACCGGAGGACTTCCTCACGGGATTCATCGCCGACGCGGCCCAGGCCCGGGTGCACGGTCGGCCTGTGGGAGTCACAGTGCTGCCGGATGGCGCGTTGCTGGTCGCGGATGACGCCAGCAACACGCTGTGGAAGGTGACCGCGAAGCGCTGAAGGGCAATGCCTAGCAGCCCATGCAGACCGGCCGGATGTTCTGCCAGTTGCCGCAGCCGTTGTCGCCGCAGCACGACTGGTAGAGCGTACCGCTCCGGCCGTAGGAGCCCTGCGGCCAGGAGCCGTCGCCGCCCACCTCGCGACACGCGGCACAGGTCGAGGACCAGATGACCTGATCCGCCACGTATTCGCCGATGGCACAGCTGGGCGTCTTGCCAATGCCCTGCTCCACCTGTGCCGCCTCACCGGCGGACGGCGACGCATCCTGCTCCGCTGCCGGGCCACAGGCGGAGAGGAGGCCCACGGAGAAGGTCGCCAAAAACAAATCACGGATCATGTTTCGCATGCAGGAGACTCCAGGTGACGGAGGCAGATATGCCTCGCGTCCCCGCAGTCCGGCAGAAAGCGATATCCTGCGCAACCGAGGACGTTTGACTTTGACTCCGCTGTTCCATTCCTTCCCCGGTGCTCACAATGACTCTCTTTCGTCCGCTGGCGGTGTTCCCTTTCCTGGGCCGGTGGAGCCTGTGTCTCGCCCTGGTCACGATGGCCGGTGCCTGCCGCTCCGAGACGAAGGCGGAAGCGCCGCCCGCGCCCGTGGAGGCCGCCGCGCCGGAGCTGCATGGCGTCGGGGGTGTCGAAGGGGTGGATGCCGCGTATGACCGCTCCCGTCAGCCCGCCAGGTTCGTCTCCGCGCTGGGGCTTGCTCCAGGGCAGCGGGTCGCGGACGTAGGTGCCGGGCTGGGGTACTTCACCCAGCGGCTCGCGGAGGCAGTGGGCCCCACGGGCCAGGTCGTGGCCACCGACATCAACGACGAAGCCATCCATCAGCTCCGCGCGCGGGTCCTCGGACGCAAGAACATCGAGGTGCGCAAGGTGGCCCCGGACGCGCCGGGGCTCGAAGCGGGTGCGTACGATTTGATCCTCCTCTCGGAGGTAGATCACTTCTTCGGGGACCGGGTGGACTACCTCACCCGGCTGCGTCCCGCGCTCACACCCCAGGGCCGCATCGCGGTGACGCACCTGAGGGCCATGCGCCCTCCGCTCGTCGCCGCCGCACAGGCCGCGGGCTACACCATCGTTTCCGAGTACAACGACCTGCCAGCCCACTACATGCTCTTCCTGCGGCCCGCCGTGAGTCCCTGACGCGGCCCCCAACCGTCCAGAACCCAGGCCTTCGCGCGCGAGAGCGTCCACTCCCCGGCAGTCCCCGTACCCCTGTCCGCCAACAGGACCGCCACACGCCAATGCGCGCCCTACCCTTCCGCCGCGCGAACTCAAACGGACGCGGCACGGTGCCGCGCCGCGCATGGGGAGACAGAACGCCATGGGTATCAGCAAGGGCAGTGCGCAGTGGAACGGCGGGTTCAAGGACGGCAAGGGCTCGATGAAGCCCGGTCACGCCGCGGAGGTCCTCTTCTCGGTCGGCACCCGCTTCGAGGGTCAGCAGGGCAGCAACCCGGAGGAGCTCATCGGCGCGGCACTCTCCGGGTGCTTCTCCATGGCCCTGTCGGTGGGGTTGGAGAAGGCGGGCCTGAAGCCCACGCGCATCCAGACGAACGCGGACGTGCACCTGGACAAGCAGGGTGACGGCTTCGCCATCACCACCATCGACCTCGTCACCGAGGCCACCATCCCCGGCGCCAATGACGCCCAGTTCCAGAAGATCGCCGAGGAGACCAAGAAGGGCTGCCCTGTCTCCAAGGCGCTCGGGGGCGTGAACATCACGCTGAAGGCGAAGCTCGCGACCTGACGGACCCTGGCCGGCCTTCAGCCGCCGGCGCACGCGTCGCGGCAGTCCTGCCGGCACGCGACGACCTCGGGCGTGTTGCCGACGCAGGTCGCGTAGCACTGGCTCAGGCACGGCGTGAGCTCATGCTCCGCCGCGCCGGGCTCCTCCCCGACCGGGTCCTGCGCCTCGAACGGAGGGTCCTCCGCCGGAGGGGCATCCGCAGGGCCACAGGCCGCCAGGAGCCCTCCCACCGCGGCCAGCGCCAGCACCCATTTCCGTCGCATGCGCCACCCCATCCGCGGGAAGGTGAAGGCCCTATTCTAGCCGCGAAAGCGGGTGGAAGAATCCGGGCCCGTGGCCGATTCGTCCTCCAGGAGGTCTTCCGAGCAGGTGGGTGAGACGGACGATGTCACGGACGCGGTTCGGCGCGCGACGAGGGGGGAGTCGTCCGCCTTCAGCGAGCTATACCGTCGCACCCGCCCCTTGGTGGCCCGGCTGGTCGCGGGTTTCGGCACATTGGATCCCGACGAGGCGGAAGACGTCCTACAGGAGTCCTACGTACGGGCGTTCCGGGGGTTGCCCCAGCTGAAGTCAGCGGGAGCCTTCACCCCGTGGTTGTTGACCATCGCGCGCAACCGGGCGCGCACGCGGCTGGAGCGCCGCAACCTGCTCCAGCGGATGGAGGACGAACTGGCGGACCCGACACCGGAGACGGTGCCAGCCCTGCCGCCCACGCTCCAGGTGGAGAGGGACATCGAGGTGGTGCGGCGGCTCATCGCGGAGCTGCCCGAAGGCGAGGAGAAGAAGACCGTGCAGCTCTTCTACATCGAGGGTCAGCTCTCCGCGCGGGAGATCGCCGAACAGCTCGGCGTGGGCAAGAGCACGGTCACCATGCGGCTGGAGCGATTTCGCGGGCGCATCAAGCGCGAGCTCCTCCAGCGGGTGCTCGCCGGACGGTGGGAATGAAGCGATGAGACACCTGGATGCCACCGCGATGGCCGAACTCGCCGGGCGCGACCCCGCCGCCGTCGCCTGGTTCCGCGAGCACCTGGCCTCGCCCTGCGAGGTCTGTGAGACGTTCCTCGCCACACACGCGGATCCGCTCGACGGGCAAGCGGACGCGCTGCTCCTCGCGCTAGCGCCCGAGAGGAAGACCGAAGCGGAAGTCGTCCCACTGCGGTCGCCGGCCCGCGCCCGCCGCTTCGCCCCGCCGCCAGGCCGGTACCTGGGATGGATGGCCGGCGCGATCGCGGCCTCCGTGCTGATGGTGGTGCTGGTGCCGCGGGTGAAAGGGCCCACGAAAGAGGCCACCGGGTGGACCGGTGTGAAGGGCCCGGGCCGCATCTCGCTGGAGCTGGCCGTGGTCGCGCGGAGCACCGACGGAGCCCTGCGCCGGCTGGACTCCGGCGCGGACGTCACCAGCGACGAGGTGCTGCTCCTGCGCTACCACGCCACGGAGTCCGGCACCGCGCTGCTCTACCAGCAGCGGGAGCAGCAGGCGCCAGAGCTGCTTGGCCGCTTCCACCTGGCGGCGGGAACGCACGACCTGGAGGGGCCTGATGGCCTCGCGGGCGTGAGCCTCGATTCGGACGAGGGCCGGCTGGCGCTGGCGCTGGTGGCCTTCGCTCCCGGTGAGCCCGCAACGGAGCAGGACGCACTCGCCGCGCTCGCCGCGGACGGAAGCCCGGATGCACGCCCGGGAACCGTGGTGAGGTTCGACGTGCGGGTCCAATCCGGTCAGACTCAGGCCCCGTGAGGCGCCTGTTCCCCCTGTTGCTCGTCCTCCTCTGCGCCTGCGCGGGCCCATCCGCCACGGCCGGAGACAAGGGCGGGCTCGTGCCGCTGCGGCTCGACGCCGCGGACCTGTCGCGCGCGTACACACCCCGGCGGCTCGCGCTGCTCGTGGGCGTGTCGTCCTTCGATGATCCGCAGTGGCGCGCCCTGCGATTCTCCTCCAAGGACGCCAGCGACCTGGCTGCGGCGCTGAAGGACCCCACGCGAGGCCACTTCGATCAGGTGCGCGTCCTCACGCGTCCGGAGGAGACGACCCGCGACGCCATCCTCGCGGCACTGCGCCAGCTGCGGCGTGAAGCCACCCGGCCCGACGACGTGGTGATGGTGTACCTGTCCGCGCACGGCACGCTCGCGCGCGACGGTCGTGGAGAGCTCACGCGGTACCTCGTCACACGAGACGCGTCCTACCGAGCCATCCCGCAGACGGCGCTCTCCATGGACGCGCTGAAGGCGGAGTTCGAACAGCTGCCCAGCCGGCGGCGGCTGTTGGTGCTGGCCACCTGCCACAGCGGCAGCGGCAAGTCGCTGCTGCCCCGCGAGTTGGAGGTGGAGCTCGCGGGCATCAAGTCCGGCTTCTACGCGCGCCCCCTGGAGGAGTCGTCCCGGGCCTCCATGGTGTTCGCCGCCAGCGACTGGGGCGAGACAGCGCGCGAGGACGAAGGCCTGCGCAACGACATCTACACGTACTTCCTCATCGAGGGCCTGGGCGGAGCAGCGGACCGCAACGCGGACGGCGCCGTCACCGCCACGGAGGCACACGACTATTCGCGCCGCCGCACCTTCGCCTTCACGGAAGGCCGCCAGCGGCCGTCCGCCGAAATCATGGAGGTGGGCGCGGATCCGGTCATCCTCGCCGGCCGCATCGACCGCACGGGCCAGCCGGAGCTCTTCTCCTACAACCCACGCCTGGACGGCTTCCTGCTCAAGGTGGACGGCGAGCCGCGCCTGGAACTGCCAGGAGGGGCCGCGGTGGGCCCGGGCCGGCGCACGGTGGAGCTCACCAAGGGAGACGCCGTGCTCGTGCGGCGCGAAGTGGACGTGGCCCGAGGCGAGCGCCTGCCGCTGGAGCGACTGCTGTCGGACGCCATCCCGCGCCGCGCGTTGTCGCTCGTGGGCGGGATGATGTCCTTCGCGGACGGCAGGAGCCGGCGCGAGCTGTTGCCCGCCGCGCCCCAGGTGGGCGTGGTGCTGCGGCTGGAGGACCTGCCGCTCCAGAATCTGGGCCTGATGGTGGACATGGGTCTGGGACGCGGGCGCGAGAAGCTCCAGGTGGCGCCCGGCAGCGAGGTGCCCTTCGGCTACACCACGCTCACGCTGGGCGCGGCGGTGCCGTACCTGTGGCGATGGGAGCGATTGACGCTGTTCGCGGGTCCACGTGTGGCCGCGCTGTACCTGGGCAGGTCTTTCGACGTGGAGGCCTATTCGGGAGGCCAGCGCTACTTCACCGTCAGCCCCGGTGTGGTGGGCGGACTGGCGTGGCGCCTGGGGGAGCGATTGGAGCTCACCGCCCAGGGCCACGGGATGCTGACGTACGTGGTGGTGGACGGACAGGGACAGGCCGTGGGCTTCATCGGCGGAAACGCCGGCGTGGGATACCGCTTCTGATGCGCCTCCAATCCTTGTTCCTGACGCTGTCGTCGCTCGGCCTCCTGGGCGCGTGCGGAAGCCTGGACAACGAGCCCTTCCGCGCGGGCACCGTGCGAGGCCGGCTCACGGAGTTCGACCCCGCCGTCGCGCTGGTGTCCGTGGTGGGCGCGCCCGGCGTGCGCAGCGGAGTGGACACGCAAGGCCGCTTCACGCTGGAGGACGTGCCCGCGGGCCCGGCGGAGCTCTTCGTCGTGGCCACCGGGGAACTGGCCGCGCGAGTGCCGCTCACCGTGCAGGGAGGCCAGTCCGTGGACATCGCGGACGTCTCGCCGCGCACCGCCGGCACCTTCTTCGTGAAGTTCCATGTCCGGGGCATTCGGAAGCTGACGGATGCGAAGGCCATCGTGGACGGCACGCCCATCGAAGCCTCCGGGCTCGACGACAAGGCACCCCACCGTCTGGGGCCGCTGCCAGAAGGTTGTTACGGCGTGAGCGTCTCCGCGCCCGGCTTCGCCTCCACGTCCGTCCAGGACTGCGTGGACGCGGGCAAGCAGACGATGCTGAACGTGGAACTCATCCCCGAGGGCTCCTCGGGCGAGGAGCGCTGTGCATTCGCGGGCTGTGCCGATGACAGCCATGCCGCGATGGATGGCCGCGACGTCGAAAACTCCGACGAAAGCCATTGAAAGACATCGCCAGGCCGCGACCTCTTCCGCCGTGAATCAAGCTTTCCATAAAGCCACACATATCCAGACCGCGCGTCGCCTCGCACTTCGCCGCCCGTCTGGAGTTGTGGCCACCCCGCGATTCTCCGGGTCTTTCTGACAACGAGGCACTCCGCTCCCCGAGCGGCCCCCCACCGCCTCGTTTCACAGGAGGATGACCATGCGTATCCCGACCGCTCGCTCTTCCGCGGCATGGATGGTGTTGTGCGCGACGATGCTGTCCCTGGGCTGCGGAGGCCCCACGGAGGCGGAGGATCCGTCGCTCGTCTCGGGCGATGACAACCTGGGCGGCGCCGCCGGAGAAGCGCCCGCCGCGGATGGCGGCACCGCGCCCGGAGGCAACACGGGAATCACCATCTGCCACATTCCGCCCGGCAACCCCGCCAACGCGCACACCATCACGGTGGGCGTGCCCGCGGTGGCCGCGCACCTGCGCCACGGCGACACGGTGGGCGCCTGCGACGACGAAGGCGAACCGCCCACGGACGGTGGCACCAGCGAGCCCGACGCGGGCACGACCGACGGCGGCTCGGGCGGCGGCATCGACGCCGGTCCCCAGTGCATCCCCGAAGGCGGCGAGTGCTCCACCGAAGGCGACGAGACCTGCTGCAATTCGCTGTCGTGCCAGGAAGGCGGGTGCTGGCCGGTCATCGGCTGACACAGCGCCGTGGCCGGTCCGGACGCGGGAGGGTCTCCTCCCGCGTCCATTCCTGATTCCAACAAAGGCTTACCAATGAAGACCCTACGACACCTGACCTCCACCCTCATGATGGCCACGGGACTCTTGTTCCTCGCGGCCTGCGGCGACGGCAAGGCCCACGTCACCCTGAAGCTGACCGACGCTCCGGGCGACGGCATCGAGAAGGCCGTGGTGACCATTTCGAAGGTCTACCTGAAGGGCAGCGTGGAAGGAGAAGACGGCAAGGGCGACGTGGTGCTCCTGAGCGAGCCCGTCACCACCGACCTGCTCACGCTGGCCAACGACACCGCGGACCTGGTGAAGGACGCGGAGGTGCCGGCGGGCACGTACAAGGAGCTGCGCTTCGTCATCACCGGCGGCTACATCCAGGTGAAGCAGGACGGCACCAGCCGCATCTTCGCCACCTCCGCCAACTACGAGGGCCTGCCCGAAGGGGCCCAGGTGGACGGAGACCTGCAGATGCCGAGCGCCAGCAGCTCCGGCCTCAAGGTGAAGTTCGACAAGGACGCGGACGTCACCATCACCAGCGATGACGACCAGAAGGTCATCCTGGTGGACTTCGACGTGGCGCAGAGCTTCGGCAAGGAGGCCGGCAACTCCGGCAAGTGGGTCATGCGGCCCGTCATCAAGGGCGCGGACATGGAGTTCTCCGGCAACGTGGAGGTGACGCTGGAGGCGGGCAGCGTGTCCCTGCCCCTGGGCCCCACGCAGCTGGCCAGCTTCTCCGCGGTGCTCATCAACGCCGACGGCAGCCGCGAGACGCTGTCCTTCAGCGCCAGCACGGCCACCCGCTACGTGGCGGACTTCAAGTACCTGCTGCCCGGCACCTACCAGGTGGACCTGGTGGCGCCCGCGGGCGTGTCCTTCACCACGGACATCACGCGCCCGGCGACCGCGACGGTCAGCTCGGGCGCGGAGTCCGACGTGCACTTCGTCCTGACGTCCTTCGACGTCGAGTAGTCACTTCGGGGTTCAGGCCGCCTTCTCGCCCTGCGCCTGGGCGGCCTGGACCTCGAGGGCGATTTCAATCTTCTCGCCCACCAGCACGCCGCCCGCTTCCAGGGCCTGGTTCCACGTCAGGCCGAAGTCACTGCGGTTGATGGTCGTCTTCGCCTCGAACGCGGCCTTGGTGTTGCCCCACGGGTCCTTGGCGATGCCCAGCTGCTCGGTCTCCAGGACGACCTCGCGGCTGATGCCGCGGATGGAGAGCTGACCCGTCACCTTCAGGTGCTTGCCGGAGGGCTCCACCTTCGTGCTCTGGAAGGTGATGGCCGGGAACTTCTCCACGTCGAAGAAGTCCGGCGAGCGCAGGTGGTTGTCGCGCTGGTCAACGCCGGTGCTGATGCTCGCCGACTCGATGGAGACGGAGACCGCCGAGGCCGCCGGGTTCGCGTCATCCAGAGTGATGGTGCCGCCGAACTTCGTGAAGCTGCCGCGAACCTTCGCGACGACCATGTGGCGGACGCTGAAGTGGATGCCCGTGTGCGTGGTGTCGATGTTCCAGGAGGTGGTGGCCATGGTCGTCTTCCTTGTCGTGTGCGCCGCGGCAGCGGCGGTGTGTTTCAACGAGGCGTAAGGTAGCGGCCCCCCACGTTCCCGATTAGACGGGACGGACAGGATGCACTGTTCCACGGCTGGAACAGTCCTGCGCCTGCACGAGGAAGGGCCATGGACCTCAACGAACTCCTCATCTTCGCCCGGGTGGTCCAGGCGGGCAGCTTCACGGCGGCGGCGAAGGCGCTGCGCATGCCCAAGTCCACCGTGAGCCGCAAGGTGTCCGAGCTGGAGGAGCGAGTAGGCGCGCAGCTGCTTCAGCGCACCACGCGCACGCTGCACCTGACGGAGGTGGGCCGCGCGTACTACGCGCACTGCGAGCGCATCGTCGCGGAAGCGGAGGCCGCGGAGCTGGCGGTGACACGCCTGCAAGCAGGGCCATACGGCCTGCTGCGCGTGACAACACCCCTGTCCGTCCATTTCCTCGCGCCACTGGTAGCGCGCTTCATGGAGAAGTACCCGGACGTGCAGGTGGAGCTGCTCTGCACGGACCGGGCGGTGGACCTGTTGGAGGAGGGCTTCGACCTGGCGGTGCGCGCCGGCCGGCTGCCGGACTCGTCGTTGATGGCACGGCGGCTGGGGGACATCGAGTGGCTCGTGGTGGCTTCGCCCGGCTATCTCCAGGCGCGGGGCGCACCGAAGGCGCCAGCGGACCTGGCGAAGCACGACTGCCTCTTCTTCGGCAAGTCAGTGCAGGGAAACGTCTGGACGCTGCACGCGGGCGGGCGCTCCGTCGAAGTGAAGGTCTCCGGGCGGCTGGTGGTGAACGAGCCGGACATGCTGCGCGCGGTGACGTCATTGGGCGCCGGGGTGGCGCTCATCCCGGGCCAGCAATGCATCGAGGACCTGGCGTCCGGGCGGCTCCAGCGCGTGCTGCCAGACTGGAGCTCCACGGGCGCGCCGGTGCACGCCGTCTACCCGCCCACGCGCCACCACGTGCCCAAGGTGATGGCCTTCGTGGAGGTGCTGCGCGAGCACTGGCCCCATAACCAGGAAGCCTTCAAGCGGGCGAAGCGCTGAGACAGTGCCGGCGTTTCGTTCCGCGGATGGAACGATGTGTCCCGAGGTTCGTGTCTGGCCAGGTGGCTTTCGGAAGCGCATGTTGTGTCTCGAAAGGAAGCACACACCATGATGAACGTTCGCCCTTCCGAAGCACGCGGTCACGCCAACCACGGCTGGCTGGATTCGCATCACACCTTCTCGTTCGCGAGCTACTTCGACCCCGAGAACATGGGCTTCCGCTCCCTGCGCGTCATCAACGAGGACCGCGTGCAGTCTGGCGAGGGCTTCGACACGCACCCGCACCGGGACATGGAGATCATCACCTACCCGCTGAGCGGCGCCATCGCGCACCGTGACAGCACGGGAGGCCAGGGGCTCCTGCGCGCCGGAGAGGTGCAGCGCATGACGGCCGGCACGGGCGTGATGCACAGCGAGATGAACGGCTCCAACGAGGACGTCCACTTCCTGCAGATCTGGATCATCCCAGAGAAGAAGGGCCTGAAGCCGGAGTATGAGCAGAAGTTCTTCCCGGAGAAGGACCGGCAGGGACGCTGGCGCGTGGTGGCCAGCCCGGACGCCCGAGACGGCAGCCTCACGGTGCACCAGGACGTGCTGCTCAGCAGCACGCTGCTGAGCCCGGGAGAGAAGGCGGAGTACACGCTGCCCAAGGGGCGCCACGCCTGGGTGCAGATCGCCAGGGGCACGGGCACGCTCAACGGAGTGGCCCTGAAGGCCGGTGACGGAGTCGCCGTGTCCGACGAGTCGAGCCTCGTGCTCACCGCCTCCGAGCCGCTGGAGGCCCTGCTGTTCGACCTGGCCTGATGCGCCGGCCACGAAGAAGGCCCCCGGATCCACGAGTGGATCCGGGGGCCTTGTCGTTTCTGGGGGCTTACGGAGTGAACGAAGTGGTGTTGGGAACGGGAGGGATGCCCCTCAATCGTGTGACGATAGACAACCGGCTCGGCCATGAATCCGTCCGAAAGCCGGTTCCAGGGAGTTCCCTGGGTTCAAGCCTCAGCCGCCCCACCGGATGCGGTAGGAGCAGGCGTGGCCATCGAAGTCGAAGGGCTCGACGCGCAGGTTCTTGGCGCCGGCCTTGGCCAGCCCCGCTTCGATGAGACCGCGCAGGTAGCCCGGGTTCCCGTTGCACTCGTTGACGCGGATGATGTGGTGCCCGGGGCCCTGGGTGAGCAGCTCCGACCGCATGTAGTTGTTGACGGTGGAGAAGCTCTCCTGGATGCGAACCACGACGCGCTCGGGCCCGAAGATGGGCCACATGGACACGAGCGACTTGCCGAGCACGGTCTGCTCCATCCCCTGGATGATGCCGATGCCCAGGCGCCGGTAGCCCTCGCCTACGTCGAGTTGGGGGTACAGGTGTTCGACGGTGACGCGAATGGCCTCCGCGAAGGTCTTCCGAGGGGTGTGGTGCGGAGACTGAGCATCTAGGTCCAGGCCCACGTCCTTCAGCTTCGTTCGGAGCTCCGGAGTGAGCCGGTCACCAATGGAGCGGAACACCCCCTCCACCGTGTGGCGATAGACGATCTCTTCTTCCACGAAACACCCCGGCCCAGCCCGGCGGTCCCATTCCGCCGTGTCGCAAAGCAGCGTAACCGATCCCCCCCACGAATCCGAAGCCCCCCAGGGCTACGACCTGGGTCTGAGACGTCCCACCGATGTTTCAAGGCTTGCCATGCTATTTCATAATGCTTGTGTTGCATGATTTATATGACTCGGCCGGGTCCAATCGACCTCGGCGCTCCCCGCCGCGGAGACACTGACGAGGCAACGGGGCCGCAAGACTCCACGAGAGTGTGGGCACAGTCGTTCCCCACCGTGTCGTGGCTTACGCTGCGCCACTGGTGGGCGAACGCGTCCTCGTCCGCGATCAACCCGGAGGGTCAGTCATGCAAGACAATAACTACCAGGAACGACCTCGACCCTCCGGGGCGCCCGGCAAGCCAGGATACCGCACGCCAATAAAACACATTCACCAGACAAACATACCTGGCAACAGTGACATGCAGCCCCAGATGTCTGCATTTCACCGAGGGCGCCATGGTGGCCAGATCCGAGCCACCCATTGCCGCCTCCTGGCGCACGGACGGCCATGGACCGGCGCCACCGCCGACGGTTCACCGTGGAAGTGCCTGACTACAGCGCCCCTGGTGTTCGTGGACACTCCCAGGGTCAATGGGAACCGCATTGGTCTGAATGGACTAGCGGGTTTCCCTGACATCGACCTTCGACCCGCCGTGGCATGACAGGAATTGACGACATTTGATAGACCCTCCCGCCCGGGGGCATGGACAGACAGTCCTTCCTTCGCCCGACCATGGAGACGTCGAATGCGTACGCCGTCAGCCCTTGCATCCGAGCACCATTCCGCGAAGTCGTTGTCCACGCAGCAGGGAAACCAGCTCAGCCATGAACTCTGGTCGCTGGTCCAGCGAGGCCTGGTCTACCCTTCTCCCTACGCCGTGTTCGCGACGTTCTGGCGCACGCCGGACGGGACCGGCGAGCCGCTGACCCGGGCGCTCCTCCAGAAGCTGATGCGGGACGTGCGCGAGGAGATCCACACCCACTACGGGAGCGCCAACACCACGGCCATTGTCGGCGTGGGCTTCCGGCTCTGGCAGGAGTGGTGCTCCGAGGACGGGACCGACCTTCCTGAAGGCATGAAGCTGGCCTTCCCGGAGGAGTCCTCGCCGGACTGGCGCTCCAACGTGTTCTCCCGCTCGAACGGGACGTTCGTCGACTCGCAAGGTGACCTGTGGTTCCACATCAAGTCCGACGAGGAGTCCCACTGCGACGCGGTCTTCGAGTTCATCCGCGCTCGGCTGCAGGACCAAGCGCGCTGCGTGCGCTCCGCACCCCATGACCACCAGAAGGCGGCCACCAAGTCCACGCGCCCCGACAAGCGCGGCGGCAAGGTGCTGGGCTGCCGCTTCGCGGAGAACCTCAACAACCCTTCCGATCCGGTCTCCATCCAGGAGCAGACCCTGGTCGGGTTCGAGGACCCCGCGCACCTGGGCGCCTCGTTCGTGGTCGCGCAGCGCTTCGAGATCAACTGGGAGCACCTGCTGGACATGAGCCCCCAGCAGGTAGAGGACCTGGTGGGGCGCACCACCGAGGACATCCTCATCCCCAGCCAGGACCAGCGCAGCCACATCAAGAGCGCCCGCGTGCAGGACGCCCAGGGCAACACGCTGCAGGTGCTCCGGCTGGGATTGCCCTTCGGGCAGGCGAACACGGTGCACAACACGGAGCTGCGCGCCAAGGGGGCCAGCCTCCGGGACGAGGCGGGCATCTACTTCGCGGGCTATGCCCGGAGCGTACGTGCGCTCGAAACCGTCATGAACCAGCAGATTGGCGACCAGCGCGGCTTCATGCGTGACCGGCTGCTCTCCGAGGTCCGCTCCAACCTGGGTGGCTTCTATTACATCCCCAGCCAGGCGGACCTGGGGCTGGAGCCGGTGAAGCTCCAGAGCGCGGAGCAGCAGGACTGGAAGCGCTTCCCCGGCGTGGACTGGAGCCGGTTGGATCGGCACTTCGACGTGTCCTCGTCGAACGGGTACATGCATTACAACCACAAGAACTACCTGTTCCAGATGGCGACGATGTCCGGGGACAAGCGCCGGACGCACCAACCCCCGTCCAACCGGGTGCTGCAATTGCTGTCAGACGCCTTCTCCCGTTGGCAGGACAACTGGTACGTCAACCGGTCGCAGCAGGAACTGGAGCACCTGTGCGCCTACGTGGCGCGCCAGTACGGCCCCGCGAAGGCCCGGGAGGTGATGGGGCTCTCCGTGGTGGAACGCATGGGGTGGGCCATCAAGGTCAGCCTGGGCCAGGTCTTCGCCAGCGACGCCTATGGCTTCCGGGGCCGCCGTCAGGACGCGCAGGGCAACTGGTACAACGGCGCGGACACCTACCGCATCCACCCGGTGGAGCTCATCGTCGGGGCCCTGCCCAATCTGGGGCTCGGCCAGGGGCGGTATGTCATTGATTACGCGCGCAAGGACGAGGAGCTGGGCAACTTCTTCGCGGGGCTGAGCTCCGCGTCGGGCGTGGGCCACCTGGTGCCCGGCTTCCAGCGCGCCCTGGACCGGGGCCTGGGCGGGTTGATGGCGGACGTCCAGGCCCGGCACGACGCGACCCAGGATGAAGGCAAGCGCCAGTTCTACCGGGGCGTCGTGCTGTCCCTGGAGGGCGTGCGCGACAGCTGCCTGGCCTACGCGGCGCTCGCGGGAAAGATGGCCTCGGAGCTGCCCCTGGGGCAGCACGCCGAGCGCGACAACCTGCTGAAGATCCAGGAGCGGATGCAGCGGCTGGCCACGGAGCGGCCCCAGACGATGCTTGAGGCCACCCAGCTGCTCTTCACGCTGCACGCGGGCCTGCACCTGATTGGCGAGCCCACGGCGGTGGGCCGGTTGGATCAGATGCTCTTCCCCTTCTACGAGCGAGACGTGGCGGCGGGCGTGCTGGACGACTCACAGGCGCAGGAGATCATCGACTGCTTCTGGGTGAAGCTGGGTGAGAAGGTCCTGCTCAACCGCCAGTTCGTGGAGGACCACCAGCCCTTCGGCAACCTCGCCATGGGCGGGATGAGCGGCAACTATCCGCAGGGCGCCGCGAACAACCAGTGGATCCAGCAGGTGACGGTGGGCGGGACGGTCGCGGACGAGACGCCCGGAGAGGGTCGGCCCGCGTACAACCGCGTCACCCTGCTCTGCCTGCGCGCGGCCCGGCGGCTGCCGCTCAACGCGCCGTGCCTGTCATTGCGCGTGCGCAAGGACATCCCGCCCGAATACCTGCACGAGGCAGCGCTGGCGATCCTCAGCGGCGGAGCGCACCCGATTCTTCTCAGCGACGAGAAGATCATCCCCGGGATGCTGCACAGCGGTGACGGCGTGGGCCAGGGCACGCAGCCCACCGCGGCCACACCGGTGGCCCAGAAGGCCGGCAGCGCGTGGAGCAGCGAGGTGGTGCTCCAGGCGGCGCGCGACTACGCCTGTGACGGCTGCTACGAGCCGCAGATCGTGGGCCAGAACTGGTTCACGCTGGGAGGCATGACGGCCCTGTCGCCGCTGGAGGCCGCGCTCAACCAGGGCAAGAGCTGGAGCACGGCTGGCCCCATGTACTTCCGGGGCCAGCGTGTGTCCTTCACGTCGCCTCCGCCCTCGGCCATCCAGTCGTTCGAGCAGCTCCAGGACCTGTTCTTCCAGCACCTGAGCTGGATGTACGCGAAGCAGGCGGACGGACTGGTGGGCGTCTTCGGCTCCATGAGCGCCGTGTGCCCGTCGCCGTTGCTGTCGGTGTTCGTGGACGACTGCATCGACAAGGGGCTGGACCTCTACGGGGGGGGTGCCCGCTACAACATGGTGGCCCCGTGCATCACGGCCCTCTCCACGGTCATCAACTCGCTGTACGCCATCCGGAAGATGGTGTTCGAGCAGGACACGGCGGTGACGTCCCTGCCGGAACTCGTGGAGGCGCTGCTGTGCGACTGGGGCCACAAGATGGACGAGCCCTTCATCAGCACCTTCGCGGGCCCCGCGCGCATCGAGGCGAAGGCGCAGCGCTTCCGGGACCTGCGCCAGGTGGCGCTCGCCCAGCCCCGCTACGGCCGCGGAGACGAAGAGGTGGATCGCTTCGCCAACGCCTTCATCCAGCGCGTGGCGGAGACGGTGGTGCGCGTCTTCACGGAGCCCGCCGAGCCCACCGCCCAGAAGATGGTGGACCTGGCGAAGAAGTTCGGGACGCCGGAGAAGCCGTTCGGCGGGTTCCAGATCCAACCGGGCGCGGGCACCTTCGAGAACTACTTGGAGTTCGGCGCGACCTGCGGCGCCTCCGCGGATGGACGGCGGCTCGGGGAGACGCTGGCCTCGGACCTGAGCCCGTCGCCGAGCATCGCGGATCAGCCGGTAGATCATCAGGAGGAAGGCTTCGTGCGAGCGCTGTCTGGCTACACCGGCGCGGGAGCCGAGGGCTTCACGAGCGGAGCGCCCACGGACTTCAACATCCGCGAGGACTTCCCCGTGGGCTCGCTGGAGCGCGTGCTGCACGCGTTCGCCCAGGGCCAGGGCTCGAACATCCTGACCATCACCTGCGCCAACCCTGAGACCTTCGCGCACGCGTCGAAGGACCCGGAGAAGTACGACGTGCTCCGGGTGCGCATGGGCGGCTGGTCGGAGTTCTTCGTCTCCATGTTCCCGGGGCACCAGGAACAGCACCAGCGCCGGCCAATCAGCACGCCTGACGTCGAGCGCTGAGCCCAGAAACGACAAAAGCCCCCGAGTCTTTCGACTCGGAGGCTCTTGTTCGGAGTGCCCAGGGCGGGATTCGAACCCGCACACCTTTCGGCGCCACCCCCTCAAGATGGTGTGTCTACCAGTTCCACCACCTGGGCGTTTCGGCGGGGTCCATCTACCGGACCCCGTGGATTCACGCAACAACCAATTCAACGGTCGCGTGAATCCGATGCTTCCTGACGACTACGGCGCGGGCGTCGTCGGCGCGGGAGCCTGCTGGCCCTCCGCCGGCGGCGTCGCGGAACGCTCCTGCTCCACCGCTCCCGGAGCAGCAGGAGCCGGCGTCGTGGCTCCCGGGGTCGCCGGGGCCGTCTTCGCCGGCGGCGTCGCCACCGAACCCGCGGCCACCGAACCGCGCAGGCCCACGAACGACAGGCCCAGCGAGGTCAGGAAGAACAAGCCGGCGCAGACGCCCGTCAGCTTGCTCAAGAAGGTCACCGCGCCGCGCCCACCGAAGGCGCTCGTCGCGGCGCCGCCACCGAGGGCGGAACCCATGCCGGCGTCCTTCCCCGGCTGCAACAAGATGACGAAGATCATGAACACGCAGAGCAGGACGTGCACGATCGTGAAGAAGGTCAGCATGGGTGGTCCAAACGCTCCGTGAAAAGAGGGCGCAACCTACACAAAGTGGTCAACGGGTGACAACTTCTAACGGGGATACCGGCTTCAGCCAGCCGCCTTCACGATGGCCACGAAGTCCGCCGCCTTGAGGCTCGCTCCCCCCACGAGCGCCCCGTCCACGTCCGGCTGCCCCAGCAATTCCGCCGCGTTGTCCGGCTTCACGCTGCCGCCGTACTGGATGCGGACCCGCTCGGCCGTCCCCTCGTCGTACATCCGGGTCAGCAGGCCCCGGATGGCCGCGTGGACCTCCTGCGCCTGCGCCGTCGTCGCCGTCCGGCCCGTCCCAATCGCCCACACCGGCTCGTACGCCATCACGAACGTCGCCACGTCCGCCCCGGAGAAGCCCTCCAGCGCGCCCCGCACCTGGCGCTCCACCACCGTGAGCGTCTGGTTCGACTCGCGCTCGGCCAGCGTCTCGCCCACGCAGACGATGGGCGTCATCCCGGCGGCCTTCACCGCCTTCGCCCGTTTGTTCACCGTGGCGTCCGTCTCACCGAAGAACTGCCGGCGCTCCGAGTGCCCCACGATGACGTAGGCACACCCCAGCTCCGCCAGCATCGGCGCGCTGATTTCACCCGTGAAGGCGCCCGAGGACTCCCAGTGACAGTTCTGCGCCGCCAGCTGCAGGGGGGCCCCCTCCAGCGCGACGTGCAGGGGCTGCAACGCGACGAACGGGGGCGCGATGGCCACCTCCACCTTGTCGCCCATTGCCGCCACCGCGCCGCGAAGCTCCCGCACCAGCGCGAGCGCTTCCGGCACCGTCTTGTTCATCTTCCAGTTGCCAGCGACGATCTTCCGACGAGCCATCGAGGTGTCTCCCCCGGTGCGTACCGCGTGGGTGCCCTACTTCGTCTCCAGCGCCTTGATGCCAGGCAGCGGCTGGCCCTCCAGGAACTCCAGCGACGCGCCACCACCCGTGGACACGTGGCTCATCTTGTCCGCGTAGCCCATCTGCTCCACCGCCGCCGCGCTGTCGCCGCCGCCAATCACCGTGACGGCGTCCTTGTTGATGGACATCGCCGCCGCCACCGAGCGCGTGCCTTCCGCGAACTTGTCGACCTCGAAGCGGCCCATGGGCCCGTTCCAGATCACCGTCTTCGCGTCGCGGATGCGCTGCGTGTACATCGCGCGCGTCTTGGGACCGATGTCCAGGCCCATCATGTCCGCCGGCACCACCTGATCCGGCGTCTCCTTCACCGGGCCCTTGCCGTCGATGTCCGCGCAGACGATGTGGTCGATGGGCAGCACCAGCGGCGTCTTCAGGCGCTTGGCCGTGTCCAGCAGCTTCGCCGCCAGCGCCAGCTTGTCGCCCTCCTCCACCCGGCTCTTGCCCACTTCGATGCCCTGCGCCTTCAGGAAGGTGTACGCCATGGCGCCACCCACGAGCAGCGCGTCCACCTTGGGCAGCAGGCTCTCGATGACCTTGATCTTGTCGCTCACCTTGGAGCCGCCCAGGATGGCCACGAAGGGCTTCTGCGGATTGCGCAGCACCTTGTCGCCCAGGTACTCGATCTCCTTGCGCATCAGGAGGCCGGCGGCCTTCTCCTTCACGAAGGGCACCATGCCGGCCGTGGACGCGTGCGCGCGGTGCGCCGTGCCGAACGCGTCGTTGACGTAGACGTCCGCCAGCGCCGCCAGTTCGCGCGAGAAGGCCTCGTCGTTCGCCTCCTCCTCCTTGTGGAAGCGCAGGTTCTCCAAGAGGAGCACCTGCCCCGCCTTCAGGTCATTCACCTGCTTCTTCACGTTGTCACCCACGCAGTCGTCCGCGTGGATGACCTCGTGCTTGCCGCCCAGTAGCTCCGCCAGCTTCTCCGCGACGAGCACGGTGGACAGCTTGGGGTCCGCCCCCTTGGGCCGACCGAGGTGGGACGCCAGGATGACCTTGCCGCCCATCTCCAGCGCGCGCCGGATGGTGGGGAGCGCTTCACGGATGCGGGTGTCGTCGGTGATGCGGCGCCCCTCCAGCGGGACGTTGAAGTCCACGCGGATGAAGACGCGCTTGCCGGTCAACTGCAGGTCATCGATGTAGCGGATCATCTTGGGTGTCCCTTGTGCCTGTCTCGGTCAGCCTGGGGTGCCGGTGCGGCGCGACTTACGCCACGCCCTTGGACACGAGGAACTTCGCCGTGTCGACCATGCGGTTGGAGAAGCCCCACTCGTTGTCGTACCAGGCCATGACCTTGACCATGTTGTCGCCCATCACGAAGCAGTTGGTCGCGTCGAAGATGGCCGAGTGCGGGTTGCCGTTGTAGTCCACCGACACCGTCTGCGCGTCGCTGAACTCCAGCACGCCCTTGAGCGCGCCGTTGGCGGCGGCCTTCATCGCGGCGATGACCTCTTCGGCCGTGACCTTCTTGGTGGTGTTCACCGTCAGGTCCACCAGGGACACGTTCGGGGTGGGGACGCGGACGGAGATGCCGTGCATCTTGCCCTTGAGCGACGGGATGACCTCACCGATGGCCTTCGCGGCGCCGGTGCTGGTGGGGATCATGGAGAGCGCGGCGGCGCGGGCGCGGCGCATGTCCTCGTGGGTGAGGTCCAGGATGCGCTGGTCGTTGGTGTAGCTGTGCACCGTCGTCATCAGGCCCTTCTCGATGCCGAAGTTGTCCACCAGCACCTTGGCGATGGGCGCCAGGCAGTTGGTGGTGCACGAGGCGTTGGACACGATGTGGTGCTTCGCCGGGTCGTACTCGTTCTGGTTGATGCCGTACGCGATGGTCAGGTCCGGGCCCTTGGCCGGCGCGGAGATGATGACCTTCTTGGCGCCCGCGGCCAGGTGCTTGGCGGCGGCGTCACGGGCCGTGAAGCGGCCGGTGCACTCCATCACCACGTCCACGTTCATGTTCTTCCAGGGCAGCGCGGAGGGGTCCTTCTCCGCGGTGACGGCGATCTCCTTGCCGTTCACCACGATGCCCTTGTCGGTGTGGGACACCTCGCCCGGCCACGTGCGGTGCACGGAGTCGTACTTGAACAGGTGGGCCAGCGCCGACGGCTTGTCGAGGTCGTTGATGGCGACGATCTCGAGGTCTTCCTTGCGGCTGAGCGCGGCGCGCAGGATGCAGCGACCGATACGACCGAAGCCGTTGATGGCGAGCTTGATGGCCATGGTGTTTTCCGTCTCCTTGCAGGAGTGGGCCTTCGCGGCCCACCGTCATGAATCTCGTAAAGAAGGCGGGCGACCGTAGGCAGGCGCCCCCGCCGAGTCAACGCTTCGCGTGGGCCGCTTTCGCGCGTGCACGCCGGAGCTGAACAATCACCCCGACCAACAGCCAGAGCCCGGAGGCCGTTCCCGCTCCGGCCCCGCATCCGCAGCCGCTGTCCCCCTTGGGGGAATAGTCATTGGGGAGCGCCGGAATGACCGTGGGTTGCGGCTCCGGGTCCACCGGGCCCGGGTCCACCGGCGGATGCGGATCCACCTCCCGCACCGCCACGCAGGACGACAGCGGCCGGGGGCTGACCGCGGGCGTCACGTCCGCGTCGGGCAGGGCCGGCGCCTGGGTGACGAGTCCTGAACGTACCAGGAACGCGCCCACCAGCCGCGACCGCTCACGATTGGACGCAAGGCCCTCGAACGGGAAGCCCAGCACCAGCACCTGGCCCGCGGGCGCCGTGCCCGCGGAGAGCACGCCCGCGCCCAGCGACGTGCCGGTGTAGCGAAGCACGTCCGCGCCGCCGCCCGTCGGGGCCAGCACGTCCGTCGCCCCCACCGGATAGGCGCCGAGCGTCCCATCCGCCAGCGGCGTGGCCGCCAGGTCCGCGAGGAGCCCGCCCGCCGAGCCCTGCACCCGGGCCACCGGCGCCCCCGCCGCGATGGACGCCCGGAGGATGTCCGTGAGGAACAGCTTGTCGTCCGCGCTACCGGCCGCGAGCGTGGACACCGTGCGTCCGCCCGACAGCATCAGGTGGCCGCCGCCGGTGACGAACGCGCGCAGGGCGTCCTGCTCCGTCCGCGTCAGGCCCGCGCCCCCCACACCTCCGCGCCCGGTGGACCAGTCCACCAGCCGGTAGCCCGTGGGCGACACCAGCCCCGCCGCCACCGCGTTGCCCGTCGCGCTGTCGAACGCCACCGCCGACTGCGCGAACGCCGCGCCGTGCTGGCGCAGGTAGCTGCCGTCGTTCATCGCCTCCAGGAAGACGCGCAGCGGGGCCTCCAGGTCGTACGGCGTCTCCAGCTCCTCGCCGCACGCCACCGTCCGGTCCAGGCGCTCGTACGCGTTGACCATCAGCACCGGTGCCGTGTCCCCCACCCGCACGCCCACCGTGGCGGACGGGAAGGACTCGCCGCCCGCGTTCACCGCCGCCACGCGGAAGTAGCGCAGCGTGCCGGGCGACAGCGTGACGGTGGCCGACGTGTTCTGGATCTCCGTGCCCTCGTCCCAGCCGAAGCCGTCCGCGCTCTGATAGAGCCGGTAGCCCGTGGGGGCGTCGCGTCCTTCTTCCGACGCGACCTGCGGAGGCGCGGTCCATTTCACCTCCACCGCGCCGGGCGTCGCGTTGCGCGCCACCACCGCTCCCGGCGTCTCCGGCGGCAGGTGCACCGCCGCACCGTCGCGGGTCGCGAAGTACTTGATGAGTCCCTGGGTGATGGCGCGCGCGGCCACGTGGCGGACGCGCGCCTCCTTGAGGTTCGCCGCGTCCGTCGTGTTGTCGTGGTACGCCATCTCCAGGAGCACGCTGGGCATCTCCGGGTTGTGCGAGGGGTTCACCTCGCCCAGGTTCGCCGAGCGCAGGCTGCGCACCCGCCAGTTCGGATCCACCTCGCGCTTGAGGTCCGTTTCAATCTGGGACAAGAGTGCGCGCCCCAGCACGTCGCCGCCCTTCACGCCGGTGAAGTTGAGCGTGCCGTCCACCGGGTTCGGTCCGTAGACGTAGGCCTCCGTCCCCCGAATCGTGCCGGACGTACCCGCGTTGGTGTGCCACGCGACGTAGACGGCGTCCTCGCCCTCCTCATGCAGCCACGCTGCGAAGCGCGGCCGGGACGTCACGTCCGCGTTGCGCTCGTTGGACAGCGCGTTGGCCCCCGACGGCGCGTACACGCTGAACGGTGCTCCGCTGTACTGCACGTGGTAGCGCCCGCTCTCCTCGAAGCGCGGACGCAAGAGCGGCCCCTGCGCCGCGTCGCCCATCAGGCCGCGTCCACCGCCCAGCCGCACCGCGTCCACGGACAGCGTCGCGCCCGCCCCCTGCGCCGAGTCGTTCTCCAGCACCACCGCGCCGGACTCCGGATGCGAGCCCGCATTGAAGTAGAAGCGCCCCAGCAGCACCCACGTTCCGCCGTGGCGCTGCTGGTTCACGCGGAAGTGACTCTCCCCTCCCGCGTGCTTCACCACGTAGTGCGCGTCCGTCGCGCGCGTGGGGTCGGAGCCGTAGGAGACGTAGACGTTGTAGGACGCGTCCGCCTGCACGTCCGGCGTCCACGTCGCCTTCGCGGTGGAGGTGGCCGCCGTGTCCAGCGTGCGCGTGGTGCCCAGCGTGAAGGGCTCCACCCCATTGCCCATGGGCACGGGCGGAGGCGCCCAGCCCTTCTGCGTGGAGGCGTGGAAGCGCGCGGCGTCTCCGTCCTCCACGTAGCCCGTGCCGCCGTTGTCCACGGTGGCGATGAGCGGGTTCAGGTCCGTCTCACGCACGGACACCACCGTGGCGCCCGCCGCCATCAGCATGGGCTGCAGCTCCTGCGACACCACCTCCACGGAGATGAAGTCCTCCACCACGCCCCAGGTGTTGGGCCGCTGCGTCGCCCAGCGCTTCAACCCGTTGTCGCGATAGAAGCCGTGGCCCGGGCTCAGGTAGATGACCTTGCCGGACAGCGCGCCCTCGCCTCGCCGCGTCTGCGGTACGCCCGCGGTCTTCACGTTGGACTTCGCGGCTCGCGTCTCACGGCGCACCACGGCGGGCGCGTCCGGCGACAGGCGGCGCTGCTCGTGCGCCCGGGGCGCCGGAGCTGGCAGGTATTGAACACCCGGCGGCTCCAACCCCAGGTCGTCGCCTTCAAAAGCTTCAGGAGTGCCCTGCGCATGAGCGAGGACGGAGGTGCACAGCAGGGTCAGCGCCAGCGAGCGCGACCAGGACGGAAGGAACGTTCGCATCACGCGACCGACCTTACCCCTTCACTCCCCCGCTTCAATCGGACCCGTGGGTGCTAGCCTGCCCACCCCTTCACCTTCCGATGACCGTTCCTGTAACCCCCCGTCCCCAGTTTCCCTCCCGCCGCAGCAACGGCCTGTTCGCCTCGTTCGGACATGCGTGGGCAGGGCTCATCCACACCGTGGCCTGGCAGCGAAACATGCGCATCCACCTCATCTCCGGCGTGCTGGTGGGGCTGGTGGGCAGCGGCATCCCGCTGGGACTCGCGGAGAAGGTCACGCTCATCTTCTGCGTGCTGCTCATCTTCTTCGCGGAGATCCTCAACAGCGCGCTGGAGCAGCTGGTGGACCTGGCCGTGCAGCAGTTCGACGAGAAGGCCCGGCTCACCAAGGACGCGGCGGCCGCGGGCGTGCTCGTGCTCGCGGGCGGCACGGTGGTCATCTTCGCCGCCATCCTGATCAACTACTGGGAGACCGTGCGCACCAACACCGACGCCATCTTCCGGCAGGTCGCGCTGGGCGTGCCGCTGGCCGCGTGCGCCACGGTGCTCGTGCTGCCTCAGCCGAGGCCCGCCGCCGTGGACGCGCTCGCGTTCCTGCTGTCCCTGGGGCTGCTCGCGCTGACGGCGCCCACGTCCGCGAGCCTCGTCTTCACCGCGCTCACCGCCGCGCTGCTGGTCATCGCCGCCGCCGCCGCCCGCGAGCGCCGTCGCCACCCCCAGCATTGAAGGCCCGAGGACTACACGGCGCGTCGCTCGGCCACGAAAAAACGGCGGCCGCCGGTCTCAGGCGACGCCGAGCTTCTCGCGCGTCTGGGCATCGGTCGACAGGGCCTCGGCCATGTCCTCTGCCTCGAAGAACGGCCGGATTTCGATCACGTTCCGACCCGACATGGGGTTGGGGCAGCGCTTCGCCCAGGCCACGGCCTCGTCCATGTCCTTGACCTTCCAGATGGAGAAGCCGGCGATCAGCTCGCGCGTCTCGGTGAACGGCCCGTCCATGACCGTGCGGCCGGGACCCTCGCAGGCGATGCGCTTGGCTTCGGAGGAGGGCTTGAGGCCGGCGCCAGCCACCAGGATGCCGGCCTTGACCAGCTCCTCGGTGTACCGCTCCATCGCCTCGAATGCCTCGGGCGTGGGGGGCACGGCGTTTTCGCTGTCCTCATTGGCGATCATGAACACCATCACCCGCATCGTCTGTCCCCTGGTTTGAGCCGGCCCTGAATGGCGTCTCACCACGGCGACGAACAGGCGTGTCGGAGATCGACAGCGTTCTTGCGAATCTTTGTGGAGCCCCCCGTCACCTCGCGGGTGGGGCGCCCGGAACCAGTCCGGAGCCCGCTCACCCGCGGAGGGTTGATGCGCTGGATTCTAACGGGCTACACGCGCTGCTGAAAGCCTGCCCCGGAGTCGGGGGCTGGCGTCGACTGGGCGGCGGCGACCGCCTTGTCGCCTTCCTTCAGGTCGGTCGTCACGAGCTCCAGGAGTTCCGTCGCGATGCCGATGACCTGGTGCGGCGTGTAACCGCTTGCGCGCAGTTGGTTGAAGAACGTGCGCGCGAGGATGCGGGTGCCCTTCTGGTCGGTGCTCACGGGAATTGCCTCCGGAATCGGCGCCACATGTCCGGCGCCGCAACTGCGTGGGAGTCCGGTCTTCAACCTCCGTGCCAGCCGTTCTCTTCCAAACGGATTCTCCAGCAGTCCTCGGGGGTTGAAGCCCGGAAGTGGACGGCACGGAACGTGGAAGGTGCGAAGGGGGTTACGCACCCGGACGTCCGCTCTGCCTGGAACGGCGTTGCCGGGTGCATCAGCGGGTACGCACCCACCCCACGGGCCATCTTGTCTTTTCAAGTGCTTGCATTCCCTCCGGGGGGTGGAGCACATACGCGCCCACCACCGAGGAGTCAGAACACAATGGCGTACCGGGTGAACAACATCGGGCTGTGGCTGGACGAGCCGGAGGAGCTGCTCGGCCAGCGCGCCGCCGAGAAGCTGGGGGTCACCCGGAGCGACCTCGCCTCCGTGCGGGTGGTGCGCTCGGTGCTGGATGCGCGCAAGAAGGGCAGCCCGCGTTACATCTACACACTGGAGGTGGAGCTGGCCCCGGGCGGCAAGGCGCCGCGGTTGCCCCCGGACGTGAGCGAGGCCCCGCCCCCGCCGGAAACGCCAGCGCGCGTGAAGGAGCCGGAGAAGCTGCCGCTCATCATCGGCACCGGACCCGCGGGGTTGTTCTGCGCGCTGGGCCTCTTGGAGCGCGGCGTGCGCAGCATCCTGCTGGAGCGCGGCAAGGAAGTGGTGACGCGCCGCAAGGACGTGGCGAAGCTCATGCGCGACGGGTCGCTCGACCGCGAGAGCAACATGAACTTCGGCGAGGGCGGCGCGGGCGCGTACACGGACGGCAAGCTGTCCACGCGCATCAACCACCCCATGGTGCGCAAGGTCATTGAAGCCTTCGCGAAGTACGGCGCGCCGGATCAAATCCTCATCGAGGGCAAGCCGCACATCGGCTCCGACCTGCTGCCCGGCGCGGTGGCGAAGCTGCGCGACGAGCTCATCGCGGGCGGCTGCCAGGTGCACTTCGAGCAGCGCGTGGATGACCTGCTCTACCGCGACGGCCGCATCGCGGGCGTGAAGATGGCGGACGGGCGCACGCTGGAGAGCGACCGCGTCATCCTGGCGCCGGGCAACTCCGCGCGCGAACTGTACGAGCGCTTCGCCGCCGACGGCCGCGTGAGCGTGGAGGCCAAGCCCTTCGCGCTGGGCTTCCGAGCGGAGCACCCGCAGTTGTTGATCAACGGCATCCAGTACGGCTCCGCCGCGAAGCACTCCAAGCTGCCGCCCGCGGACTACAAGCTGGCGGAGAACCTGGACGTGGACGGCGAGGTGCGCGGCGTCTACTCGTTCTGCATGTGCCCCGGCGGCATTGTCGTGCCCACGCCCACGGAAGAAGGGCTGCAGTGCACCAACGGCATGAGCAACTCGCGGCGCAACGCGAAGTTCGCCAACGCGGGCATTGTCGTGTCCGTGTCCGTCGCGGACTTCGCGCGCGAGGGCTTCCACGGGCCGCTCGCGGGCCTGGAGTTCCAGCGGCACTGGGAGAGCGAAGCCTACAAGCTGGGCGGAGGCCGCTTCTTCGCGCCCGCGCAGACGATTCCCGACTACCTGGCCGGCCGCGTGAAGAAGGACCCGGGCGACACCAGCTACCGCCCGGGCCTGGCGCACACGGACCTGAACAAGCTCTTCCCGGAGCGGCTGACGCAGTCGCTCAAGGCGGCGCTGCGCACGTTCGACCGGAAGATGAAGGGCTTCATCAGCGACGAGGGGAAGCTCATCGGCATCGAGAGCCGGACGTCCTCCCCCGTGCGCATCACCCGGGGGGACGACCTGCAGTCGGTGTCCATGCGCGGCCTGTACCCCGTCGGTGAAGGCTGCGGCTACGCGGGCGGTATCGTGTCCTCCGCCATTGATGGACTGCGCGCCGCTGAGCAGATTGCCACCGAGCTGGCTTGAGGTTCCCGCCCCCTTCCGGGCAGGGTAGGCCGGGAGGGAGGAAGACCCATGGCGTACCGCGTGCGCACTCCGGATGGTGAGCTGATGTTCCCTTCGCTGGGCGACATCGAGCGCGCCTATGTGCAGGGCCTGGTGGACCCGGACGACGAGGTGCGCGAGGACGGCGCGGAGAAGTGGCGCAAGGCGTCCTCGCTGCCCGTCCTGGCCCGGGCGAAGAAGCCCCATGGCCAGGACATGTCCAAGCGCGCCCAGACGCTCACGGTGGTGGGCGCGGTGGCGGCGGGGGTGCTCGCGCTCGTGCTGCTCTTCACCGGCACGAACTGGAATGTCCGGATGATGGGCATTGCCCTGGCCCTGGTGGTCAGCGGAATGCTCACCCGGGTGTCCTTCAAGGCATACAAGCGGCCTCCGCCCGTCCTCTAGCGAAGCTTACTCCCCTGCCCTCCGGGGCAGCGGCACGGCCCTCGCCGCCAGCAGGCCCCACACGGCCCATGTTTGATGGAAGGCACCCCGCGGGGCGCCTTCCATCGCGCTGGAGGAGGACCGCACCTTGCTCAGCACCTACCTGTCCCGAGAAGCCGCCCGCAAGCTGCGCCATGGCGCCCCCTGGCTGCGCCGCGAGGACATCGTCTCCATGGAGGGCGAGCCGCAGCCCGGCACGCCCATGCAGCTGAAGGACGAGGACGGGCATGTCCTGGGGCTGGGAGACGTGGACCTCCAGGCCTCGTACGCCGTGCGCCGCCTGGGCCTGCCGGACGAGTCCGTGGAGGGCCTCATCCCCCGCCACGTGCGCCACGCCTTCGAGCGGCGCGGCCGGCTGGTGGATGATCCGCGCTTCTGCCGCATCGTCAACGACGACGGGGACGGCCTGCCGGGCCTCATCGTGGACCGGTATGATCAGCACTTCGTCGTCCAGACACTCACCCGCTCCATGGACGCGCGGCAGGAGGAAATCACCCGCACGCTGGGAGAGGTGACGGGGGCGGCCTCCGTGCTGCTGCGCAACGACACGCTCCGGCGAAAGGCGCTGGGTCTGCCAGCGCAGCGCCCGCACGTGATGTACGGCACGCCGCCGCGCTGGTGCCGCCTGCTGGAGATGGGCGCGCGCTTCACCGTGGACCTCACCTACGGCCGGGGCACGGGCTACGGGTACGACCACCGCGAGCTGCGCCGCTTCCTGAGCCGCACCGGCAACGGGGACCGGGTGCTGGACGTGGCGTGCAACGTGGGCGGCCTCTTCGTCCACGCGGGGCGACATGGGGCGAAGCAGATTCTGGCCTTCGACGGCAACGCGGACGCGGCGGACCTGGCGCGGGAGAACGCGGAGGCCAACGGGCTGCTCGGCCGGGTGACGGTGGAACAGGGCGAGCCGCTGGCCGTGCTCCGGGCCCTCAAGGACACCTTCGACCTGGTGCTGCTCGACACGCTGGGGGTGGCGTCCGAGGAGGACTTCATCGAACAGGTGCGGCTGGCCCTGCGGCGCACCCGCCATGGGGGACGGTTGCTCGTGGTCGGTTATCACCCACCGCTGGCGCTGGGCTCATTCACGGAGTGCGTGGCCACGGCCTGCGAGCAGGAGGCGCGCATCGCATTCCGGCTGGTACGGATGGGATTGCCGCCGGACCACCCGGCGCCGGTCGGCTCCCCAGGGGCCGAGTACCTGGAGGCGGTGGCGCTCGAGGTGAGCTGAAGCCGGTGCTGTTTCGCCCTCGACGGGCCCTCCTCGGTGTTAGTGTCCGCGCCGCGATGACAACCGAAAACGAATCCCAGGCCGCGACCTCTTCCACCCCGGAGGCTTCCGTCGAGACCGTCCGCAAGGTGTACGCGGCGGACCTGCGCGAGAAGGACCGGGTCAACACCGTCTTCCGCGTCACCAAGAAGGAGAAGGTGAACGCGCGCAGCGGCAAGGTGTTCCTGTCGCTGTCCCTGGCCGACAAGAGCGGCACGGTGGACGCGCGCGTGTTCGACAAGGTGGACGCGCTCGAGCCCGCCTTCCAGAGCGGTGACTTCGTCCTCGTGCAGGGCAGCGTCATCGTCTTCCACGGCCGCACCCAGGTCGTCGTGGAGGCCGTGGAGCGCCTGGATCCGGAGCCGCTCGACCCCAAGGAGTTCGAGCCGCCCCCCGCCCCGCCCGCCGAGGCGAAGGCCGAGTCCAAGTCCGGCGACGCGAAGTCTGGCGACGCGAAGTCCGAGTCCAAGACTGGCGACGCGAAGTCCGAGTCCAAGTCCGGCGACGCGAAGCAGGCTGAAGGCAAGGCCGAGCGCCACGAGGGTGGCGGCGGTGGCCCGCGCGCGGTGGGGCAGATCCGTGAGCTCATCACCGAGCGCGTCAACGACCCGTTCGTGAAGCAGCTGCTGCTGGCGTTCCTGGACGACGCGCAGGTGTCCGCGGCGCTGCCGGTGGCCTCCGCGGCCAAGGGCGTGCACCACGCGTGGCGCGGCGGGCTGGCCGAGCACGTCCTGTCGGTGATGCGCCTGACGCTGCGCGTGTCGGACCACTACCCCATGGCGGACCGCGACCTGCTCCTGGCCGGCGCGTTCCTGCACGACGTGATGAAGGGCGGCGACGGGGCGTCCGACAAGGGCTTCGACACCTCCGACGAGGGCCGGCTGGTGGGCCACGCGGTGCTGGCCGCGCAGAAGATCCGCGAGAAGACCCTGGGCATCCCGGGCTTCCCGCCGCTCCTGGAGCAGCACCTGACGCACCTGGCGATCTCCCAGGGGACGTCCGGCGCGAAGGTGCCGGTGACGCTGGAGGCGCAGATCGTCGACACGCTCAGCTCGCTCGACGCGCGCATCTCCTCGTGGGTGGAGGCCATGCAGCGCGACCCGAACGAGCGCTGGACGGACCACCTGCGCGCGTACGACCGCTCCCTCTGGAAGGGCTTCGTGCCCACCGGCCGCGGCCGGGCTCCGGTGGAGGGCGGCCGCCGCAAGCACCGCGAGGAGAAGCGCAAGGCGCGCGCCGACAAGGGCCCGCCGTCCCAGGCTGGCGAGGGCACTGCCGCCCCCGCATCCCAGGAGGCCCGTCTGGAGCGTCCGCCGCGGCCTCCGCGCGAGCCCCGCGCCGAGCGTCCGCCGCGTGAGGACCGTCCTCCGCGCGAGGACCGTCCTCCCCGCGAGCCCCGCGCCGAGCGTCCGCCGCGCGAGGACCGTCCTCCCCGCGACCCCAAGAGCCTGCCCGGCGAGCTGACCTTCAAGCCGTTCAGCGCGCTGGCGCCGCCCCCGAAGTCCGGTGGTGAGGGTGGTGGCTCCTCGGAGGGCTGAAGTCCATGGCGAAGCGGCTGGGAGAGCGGTTGATTGAGGCCGGCCTCGTGACACCGGGGGCCGTGGAGCAGGGTCTGGAGCACCAGAAGATCACCGGCCACAAGCTGGGGGACTGTCTGGTGGAGCTGGGCCTGCTCCAGGAGGCCGCGCTGCTGCGGCTCCTGGCCAATGAGTTCCAGACCCGCTTCGTCACCGCGGACAAGCTGGCCAAGGCCCGCATCGACACGAAGGTGTTGGACAAGCTGCCGGTGCGGCTGGCGGAAGCGCAGAACGTGCTCCCGCTGGCCGTGGATCCGGAGCGCAAGCTGCTCTCGGTGGTGGCCGCCGAGCCGCAGAACAAGTCGCTGCTCGACGAGATTGCCCTCGTCACCGGCATGTCCGAGGTCTACGCGTACATCGGCCTGCGCAGCGCCATCTCCGCGGCCATCCGCAAGCACTACTACGGCGACCCCACGGCGTTCAGCACGCTGCTGGAGGGCCCCTCCGCGAACAATGGTCCGCGCCGTCCGGACACCCCGTCGAACACGCACGTGGGCGCGGAGCCCGGGCGCAGCGGGAGCTCCGCCGGACGCAGCAACGCCACCAGCCTGAGCATGCGGCTGGAGACGGACGCGCGGATGCGGCTGCAGCGCGGCGGCAGCGGCACCAACGTGGCGCGCGTCTCCACGCAGCGGCGCGAGCCGGGCGGCCCGCGCGGGCTCATCAGCGACACGGACTACGTGGAGACGCTGAGCTTGATGGTGGGCCTGCTGGAGCAGGACCGGCCCCGGCACCGGGGACACTCCGCGCAGCTGGCGCGGCAGGCGGGCATCGTCGGCCAGCGCATGGGCATGCCCCACAAGGAGCTGGCGGCGCTGTCCATCGCGGCGTACCTGCACGACCTGGGCAAGCCCCCGGAGCGGCACTTCTCGCTGGCGAGCAACGCGGCCAATCCGGAGTGGAAGGCCCAGGCCAAGGCGTGCTGCCGCGCGCCCACGAAGCTCTTCGAGACGGTGCACCTGCCCGCGCAGGTGAACACCATCCTCGCGCAGCTGTACGAAGCCTGGGACGGCTCCGGCACGCCCCAGGGCGCCAAGGGCGAGGACATCACCCTGGGCGCGCGCATCCTGGCGGCGGTGGACAGCTTCCTGGAGCTGACCAAGAACCCGGGCAACGCGCACGGCCGCGTCTTCAACAAGCAGCAGGCGCTGGAGCACCTGAAGAAGAACGCGGGCGTGCTCTACGACCCGGTGGTGGCGGACATCGTCGGGCAGCTGCAGAGCGGCGCGCTGCTGGTGCACCGGCTGGCCAGCGAAGGCCGCCAGGTGCTCATCGCGGAGCCGGACGAGGCCACGCGCGGCGAGCTGTTGGAGGCGGTGCTCAAGCAGGAGCTGGTGGCGCACGCGCTGTCCACGCTGGACGGCGCGCTGGACGGCCTGTCTCGGCTGGACTGCGACGTGCTGGTGGTGAGCTTGCGGCTGGGCCAGCAGGAGGTGATGGACCTGCTGGAGGCCGTGCGCTCCATGCCGGAGAGCGCGGGCCTTCCCATCGCCGTGGTGGGCGAACCGGATGCCCAGGCTCGCGAGCGGCTGCTGATGGCGGGCGCGACGGCGGTGCTCTCCCCGAGCGACAAGGCGGAGGTCGCCCGCACGGTGCTGTCCCTCTTCCAGGACCGCGTGCAGCACAACGGCCCGGGCCGGGTGGTGCGCGGCAGCTTCGACGAGCTGCCCCCCAAGGAGCTGTTGCGCACGCTGGGCGGCGGCAAGAAGAGCGGGAAGCTCCAGCTGCGGAGCCACACGCTGGAGGGCTCGCTGCACCTGGAGCGCGGCCGCGTGGTGCATGCGGCGTTCGGCGGCCACGCGGGCGAACCCGCGCTGCAGGCCCTGCTGAAGCTGAAGCAGGCGGACTTCGTCTACGACCCGGACGCGCTGCTGCTGGACATGCCGCAATTGGACCAGGACCTGGAGGCCCTGGCCAACGCGCTCACGCCAGCGTGAGGTTGAAGAGGCGGGCCGCGTTCGCCGTGGTGACGCGGGCCACCTCTTCCAGCGACACGCCCTTCAGCTCCGCCACCTTCTTCGCCGTCTCCAGCACGTGCGCGGGCTCGTTCTTGCGGCCGCGGTGGGGCACCGGCGCGAGGTAGGGACTGTCCGTCTCCACCATCAGGCGCTCCAGCGGCGCGAAGCGCACCGCGTCCTGGAGGGCCTCCGTCTTCTTGTAGGTGACGACGCCGGACAGCGACAGGAAGAAGCCCCGGTCCAGGTACTTGCGGGCCGCGGCCGTGTCGCCGGTGAAGCAGTGGATGACGCCGCTCGTGACGTCCTCGGCAGCAAGGGCCGCTTCGCAGTCGTCATGCGCGTCGCGCACGTGCACCACCAGCGGCTTGGACAGGCGCTTCGCGAGCGCGCACTGCCGCCGGAAGACGGTGGCCTGAATCTCGCGCGGCGAGTGGTCGTAGTAGTAGTCCAGCCCGGCCTCGCCCACGGCGCGCAGCTCCGGGCGGGCGCAGGTGCGCTCCAGCATCTCGAAGTCCGCTTCCGTGGCGCGGGCGGCCTCGTGCGGGTGGATGCCCAGCGTGGGCGACAGGAAGTCCGGGTGCCGGGCGGCGACCTCCAGCGCATGGCCCCAGTCACCAGGGCCATGGAACTGCCCTACCAGCACCGCGTGCACCAGCCCCGCGGCGCGAGCGCGCTCCAGCACCGGAGCCACGTCCGCGTAGTCCTTCGGCTCCAGGTGGCAGTGCGCATCAACCAGCTTCATGGCTTCTCCTGAAACAGCTCTTCCAACTCAGTCCGTGCCTCTTCCGAGGCGAAGGTGGGCACGGCGGCGCGCAGGCGCTCCATGCCCTCCGCCACGGCCAACCGCCACACGCCGTCCGCCGCGTCCAGTCGGTCGTCCTCCGGCGCGCTCCGGTCTTCCAACACGGCGAGCAGCCAGGGCAGCGCCTGCGCATCTCCCAACCGGCCCAACCCGCGCGCGGCGGCGCCCCGGCACGGGTCCTTCGCGTCCGCGAGGATGTCCTTCAGCCGCTCCAGCGCGCCCGGGACCTTCAATTCACCGCACAGCTCCACCGCGAGCGCCCGGTCCGCGCTCCACTTCTTGCGCGTGCGCTGCATCAGCCAGTCCGCGCCCTCCGGGTCGCCCAGCTTCAGCAGCACGCCCGCGGCCTGCGTCTTGTCGAACGCGGGCAGCAGCCACTTGCCGAAGAGGCGCTTCACCGCCGGCAGCGCCCGCGTGTCCTCCAGCTCCGCCAGCGCGCCCAGCGCCCGGAAGCGCAGCGTGTCCACGTCCAGCGCGGCCACGAGCACGTCCAGGCCGGCGGGGTGCTTGAGGGCGGCGATGCCTCGCGCGGCCTCGAAGCGGACCTCCGGCGTGGGGTCCTCCAGCATTCCAGCCAGGGCTCCGCGCGCGTGCGGCAGCGCGAGATCCGCGAGCCGTCCGGTGGCCTCCAGCCGCACGCGGGTGTCCTCATCGCGCAGCCTTGGCAGGAGCATGTCCGGGAGCTGCTCAGGCGGCAGGATGACGGACGCCAGGCTCACGCCCGAGCGGCGCACCTCCGGCTGCGCATCCGCTAGCAGGCGCACGAGCACGTCCGTGAACTCCGCCGCGTGCGCGGGCTCCTCCGACGCAATCTGGAACAACAGGTCCGCCGCCTCGGCCCGGCTCGCCGGCCGCTTCTCACGCTCCAGGGTCAACAGAGCGCGGTCCCGCTCGGCACGCCAGTCCGCCACGTCTCGTCACCTCTCTGGCGCCCAGGCTTTCCCACACCCAGCGCGTCCTTGGAGTCCCTGTCGCCGTCCGACGTCAGGGGCCTACCGCTCCACGTCCTGGCCTGCCCGCGTCCCGGTGGATGCCCGGGCCTACCGCACGGCACACATCCCGGTAGGCAACGCCGCCGCCCGGGATGCCACCGCTCGCGCTACTTCACGTCGGCGCCGGGCGGCACGTCGCCCGGCTCCAGCAGGGACAGGTCCTTGCCGCCCGAGCCCGCCGTCAACAGCATGCCGCGCGACTCGATGCCCTTGAGCTTGCGCGGCTTCAGGTTCGCGACCACGACCACGCGCCGGCCCGCCAGAGCCTCGGGCGCGTACGCCTCCGCGATGCCGGACACGATGGTGCGCGGCGTGCCCTCGCCCAGGTCCACGTCCAGCTTGAGCAGCTTGTCCGCGCCCTTCACCTTCTCCGCGGCCACGATGCGCCCCGCCTTCAGCACCACCTTGGCGAAGTCCGCGTACTCGATGTCGGCCGCGGGCGCGCCTTCCGCCGCCCCCGCTCCAGGGGACGCCTGCGTGGTGGGCACCGCTTCCGGACTCTTCGCTTCCACGGGCTTCTTCTCCGTCTTCTTGTCCTTGCCGCCTGCCTTCGCGGGCTCGGCGGCCGGCGTCCCCGCGGGGACCTTGATGATGGCGTTGACGCGCTCCTCCTCCAGCCGGGGCAGCAGCGGCTCCGGCGTGCCCAGCGGGCGGGTGCGGTCCAACAGCGGGTACTTCGCGGTGGCGAGCGCCTGGAACGTCAGCGGCTCCGCCCCCAGCTGCGCGAACAGCTTCTCCGACACGCGCGGCGTCACCGGCGCCAGCAGCGCGCCCAGCAGGTACGCCACGTCCGCCGCGTCCGACAGGTCCGCCCGCGCGGCCTCCGCGTCCTTCTTCACCAGCGCCCACGGCGCCGACGTCTGCAGGAACGCGTTCGCGGTGGAGGCAATCTCCGTGATGATCCGGATGGCGTTGCGGTACTCCAGCTTCTCGAACGCCTCGCGCACCTCCGGCACACGCGCCAGCGCGTCCTCCACCAGCTTGCGGCCCGGTCCTTCCGCGCGGCCCGGCGCGAGCTTCTTCTCCAGCGGCCCGGCCAGCAGCGACAGCGCGCGGTTGGCCAGGTTGCCCACGTTGTTGACGAGCTCGCCGTTCACCCGGAGGCGGAAGTCCTTCAGGTTGAGGTCCAGGTCCTCCACGCCCGCGCCCAGGTTGGCCGCGTAGAAGTAGCGCAGGTAGCTGGGGTCCAGGAGCTCCAGGTAGTCACGCGCGGCCACCATGGTGCCGCGGCTCTTGCTCATCTTCTCCCCGTTCACGGTCAGGTGCCCGTGCACCTTGATCTCGTTGGGGATGTGGAACCCCGCGACGTTCAGCACCGCGGGCCAGAACAGCGCGTGGAAGTAGACGATGTCCTTGCCGATGAAGTGGACGATGCGCGTGGGCGCGTCCTTGCCCCAGTACGCGAGCGCGTCCGCGACGCGGCCCGACTCCTTGGCCCACTTCTCCGTCGTGGCGATGTACCCGATGGGCGCATCCAGCCAGACGTAGAAGAACTTGTCCGTCTCACCGGGAATCGCGAAGCCGAAGTACGGCCCGTCGCGGCTGATGTCCCAGTCCGCCAGGCCCTTCTCGAAGAAGCCCTGGAGCTGGGCGGCCAGGCCCGGGTGGATGAAGCCGGGGCGCTTGAGCACTTCCTGGAGGAAGTCCGCGTGCCGCGACAGCTTGAAGAACAGGTGCACGGAGTTGCGGCGAACCGGCGGCGTGCCACACAGCGCGCACTTCGGGTCGATGAGGTCCGTGGGGTTGTACGTCTTGCCGCACTTCTCGCAGGCGTCGCCGTACTGCTCCGTGGCCTTGCAGTTGGGACAGGTGCCCCGGATGAAGCGGTCCGGAAGGAAGCGCTTGTCCTTCTCGCAATAGGTCTGCTCGATGTCGCGGCGGTCGATGTCGCCCGCGTCCTTCAAGCGCCCGTAGATGAGCTCCGCGTAGTGGCGGTTCTCCGGCGAGTTGGTGGAGTGGAAGTAGTCGAAGCGGATGTCGAAGTCGCGGAAGTCGCGCTGGTGCTCGTCGTGGAAGCGCGCGACGAACTGCTCCGGCGGGATGCCCTGCTTCGCGGCGTTGATTTCAATGGGCGTGCCGTGGGTGTCATCCGCGCAGAAGTAGACGACGTCCTGGCCGCACGAGCGCAGGAAGCGGACGTAGATGTCCGTCTGGATGTACTCGACAGCGTGGCCGAGGTGGATGGCGCCGTTCGCGTACGGAAGGGCGCTGGTGACGAGGGTTCTCTCCGCCATGGACTCTCCTGAGGGCGGCGGACCATAGCCGCTCGGGGATACGAGGTCATCGCCAACATGCAGGCCCGGGGCTGCAAGGCGCGAAGATGGATGTTATCGACCGGACGCCATGTGCACCGTCCTGATCCTCCGTAACGCCCACCCCGAGTGGCCGCTGGTCCTCGCCGCCAACCGGGATGAGTTCTACGCGCGTCCGGCCCACGGGCCGAAGGTCCTCTCCGAGTCCCCCCGCGTGGTGGGCGGCCAGGACGTGGAGCGGGGCGGCACGTGGATGGGGGTCACCCACGAAGGGGTCGTCGTCGCCCTGACGAACCAGCGCGGCGCCAGGAGCCTGGGCCTGGCCCCCCGCTCCCGGGGCGAGGTGGTGCTGCGCGCCCTGCAGGCCGGGTCGGTGGAGGCCATCGAGCGCTACCTCGGCACCCTGCCCGCCCCGGAGTTCCTGCCCTTCAACCTGCTCTACGGGGACGCGCGCACCCTGCGGGTGGCCTACGCCAGACCGGGCCATGCGCACCTGCTGCACGAGGACGTCCCGGACGGCGTGCACGTGCTCCCCAACGACAGCCTGGACAACCTGGCCCTCCCCAAGGTGCGGCGGGCGCATGCCCTGGCGGAAGGCGTGGCGAAGCGCCCATGGCCGGAGCTGGTGACGGGGCTTCAGGCTGCCCTGGGCGACCATGCCCTGCCACCCCGGGAGGCCGCGACGGGGCCACTCTCGGAGGACGACCTGCCCGCGGACTTCCTCCAGCAGCTCCAGGCGCTGTGCATCCACACGGAAGAAGGCTACGGGACGCGCTCGTCCGCCATCGTCGCGCTCGGGCCCGGCCACGTGGGGCACTACCTGGCCACGGATAACGCGCCCTGCCAGGGCAACTGGCGGGACGTGACGGGCCTGCTCACGGCGCCCTGAGCGGCTCGCCGAGTCGTTAGTCCAGCCGCGCCCGCATCACCGCGTCGCGGCCCGCGTCGTAGGTGGCTTCGAAGGCAGGGCCCCGGCCGGTGAAGGCCTCCACCGGCGGCATGGGCACGTCCACGCGGACCTCCCGCACGTCGCAGCCCAGGTCGGAGCGGTAGAAGGCCGGTTCGCCGGTGACGTTGATGGCGATGAGCCGCGCACCCGGGAACAGCTGACACGCGTCATCGACGGGCGTCGCGGACACGCGGTCCGCGCCCGGATCGATTCGCTCCAGCGTCGCGTCCTTGAACAGGAGCGGATTGGACGCGCTCGCGGAGACGGCCTCCGCCAGCGAACCGTGCGTGACGGAGACGAGCCGGATGCCTCCCGCGAAGGGCTCCTGGTGGAAGGTGGCGAAGGGCACGGGGAGCTCCTCCACGCGCGCGCCCGCGTAGAAGGAATCCAGCACCTGTGCGAAGCGCTCATGGCTCAAGGGGGGCACCGTCGCCGCGCCACCCGCCGCGCCCAGCGCTCCCGCCGCCACGGCCGGTCCCAGCGCGCCGCCCGACACCAGCACCGCGAGCAGGCCCACAGCCGCGCCCACCGCGCCTCGCGTCGCGGCGACCTTGCGCGTCTGTTCCTCGTAGGCGGTGAAGAAGGAATGGTAGCGCTGGCGCAGGTTGGCTCCGGGCGCGGACGCGTAGAGGCCGCCCACCACCGCGCCCATGCTGTTTCCCACCACGCAGTCGATGGGCACGCCCCGGGCCACCAGCGCATCCAGCGCGCCCACGTGCGCGAGCCCCTTGGTGCCTCCTACGGACAGCACGACGCAGGTGCGCGAAGCGCGCGTGTCCCGGTGGCACGACAGGGCCCCGGAAGCCACCACCACCGACAGCAACACCCACCCCAACCGCCGTCCCATGCATCCTCCCGCGTGCGAAGTCGGGCCACCCTACCCCGTTCCCGCGAGACAGACGCCATGGCCCCAAAACACGACCGCCCCCGGGACAGGAGCCCCGGAGGCGGAAGGTGACCTTCACGAGGCCCGGCGTGGACTCACGCCGGACCCGCGTTGGGGACTTAGTACGTGGCCTTGAGGGACACGCCGCTGTACGCCGAGTAGCCGCGCACCATGATGTACATCTTGCCCGCCGAGGTCTTCGCCGCCGCGCTGCACGACTCCGCGTTGCCGGAGAGGTACGGACGGCAGTCGTAGGACGTCGTCGTCGGGGCGGAACCGAACTTGATGTACATGTCCGCGTCGCCCGTGCCGCCGCTCATCACGTAGGTGGACGCCTTGGAGACCGGCAGGTCGATGCAGTAGTAGTTCGAAGAGCTGGCGGCGCCGGACAGGCCCGTCTTCGCGACGCCGTTGGTCAGCGTGGTGCAGGTCGGGGGCGGAACCGTCACGCCCACGCCCACCGCTTCCCAGGCGGCCTTCACGGAAGCCTGCTCGGCCGCGGTGTAGCCCAGGGCCGCGGCGGCCTGGATGGTCCAGGTCTTCGCCTGCTCGTACGTGGTGCCGGCCGTGTAGAGGTTGGCGTTGGCGTAGTACCAGATCTGACCGGCCTTCTGGACGCCGATGCCCGTCACGTTGATGGTGCTGCGGCCGCGCGGGTGCACGCCACCCTTGGCGAGCAGCGCGAACGCCAGGTTCGGGACGCCGGAGGTGTAGTGCACGTCCTGGCCCGTGTAGTTCGGCGCCCAGTCAATGGACGCGCCGTCCTTCGCCGGGTCGTCCATGTAGCGGAGCGCGTCACCGGCGGTGCCGGGGGTCCACACATCCTCGCCCACCTTCCAGATGTCCGCCGCGGTGCTCCACGAGCCGGACTTCCAGCTCTCGCAGATGGCGCCGAAGGTGTCGGACATGGCCTCGTTGAGGCCGCCGGACTGGCCGGAGTACGTGAGGTTGGACTCGTTCTCCGTCACCGCGTGGGTCAGCTCGTGGACCGTGACGTCCGCGTCCTTGCCCAGCTCGATGGAGTTCACGCCGTCGCCGTCGCCGTACACCATCTGGGTGCCGTCCCAGTAGGCGTTCACGTAGTTGCGGCTGTAGTGCACCGTGCTGATCAGCGTCTGGCCCGCGTTGTTGAGCGAGTCGCGGTTGAAGTTCGTCTTGTAGCAGTCGTAGGTGTAGCCCAGCATGTCGTAGTTCATGTCGACATGCGCGTCACCGATGGCCGCCTGGCCCTCGCTGCGCTTGAGCGTGCCCGGGGTGCTGGTGCCGTTGTTCGCGCTGTACAGCTTGCGGTTGAGCGCGGTGTGGATCTCCGGCACGCGCAGCAGCGTGGCGCCGTTGAGCGCGTCCACATAGACGCGGTCGCGCAGCGGCATCAGCTCGCTCTCGCCAGTGACCCGCACCTCGTACGCCAGGCGCAGGCGGCCGTCCTCGGCCTTCACGTACACCAGGCGCGCGCCGTCCGTGGCCAGGCCCGTGCCCTTCGTGTCGCGCAGCGCCGCCGTCTGGGCCGCCTCCGCGGCGACCAGCGGACGCGCGGACACGGCGCCACCGGAGCGCGCGGAGCCGTTCGCGCCGAAGATGGCGCCCGAGCTGTCCACGTGCACCACCAGCTCCTCGCCCACCACCGGAAGACCGTTCAGCGTCTGCGCGTAGCGGATGTGCGACGTGCCCTGCTCGTCCACGTTGATGCGGCGGACCTGCAGGTCGTTCGCGTTCAGGCGGAACAGCGACGCGATGGAAGGCAGCGACCCGGCGATGGCCGTGTGCACGTCCGCGGCCGCGAAGCCCGTCAGCGGGCGGTCCGCCTGGCCCAGGCGGCCCTGGATGGTGTGCGGCGTCCCATCCGCGTTGGTGCCGACAATCTGCGCGCCCGGAATCACGCTCAGGGCGTTCTGGACCTCGGCGACTTCATCCGGCTTCTGCTGATCCTTCTGCGTGTTGACGTCCGCGTCCCCGACGCCGCAAGCGACGAGGGGGAAGGCCAGCAGGGCTGAAACGAAACGGGTGCGAACCAAGGTACTGCCTCCTGCCCGGCGCAAAGGGGGTGGTCGCCGGGACAGCGCTCCTTTCAGCATTTGTCAGGCCAACTCATTAAGTCCGCGAAATGCCTCGCAGTACCGGAAGGCACAGAAAAACGGCTGGCACATCAGTGCCCAGTAAATCTTCCGTAATGTGGAAGCATTCGTTACGAGTCCTTCACAAAGGCCCGTTCTTGCTGGGCTTTTCGCCGTTCATGGGCCCCTGTCCTGAACCATGACAGTGCACACGGGGAGCGTCCTCTATTCGGACAATCCCAGGATGGCGGCTTTTTCTTGCTACGCAAAGCATAACCCCGAATTCGCGCGGCGTGCGTCAGCGCCACACACCAAGCAGCACCCGCGCGCGCCCGTCCATGGGGAGCGCGGCCTCTTCCACCGTGGTGTAGCCGGCGTCGCGGGCCACGTCGGCCAGGTGCCGCATCCACGGTTTGTAGGGCATCCCATTGTCGGAGCAGCAAGGGACGACGGCGAAGCCCAGCCCGTGGCGCGCGGCGTACTCGATGATGATCCGCGTGGCGCCATCCGGGTGCATGCCCACGACGAGCTCCGCCTCGCAGGGCTCCTCGAGCGTGAAGAGCCGCTGCGCGTACTTCACGGGCAGGTGCTTGTGGCGCAGGTCGAAGGTTGTGACCGTGCGGCCGCGCTGGGTGAGGGACTCGTTCAGCTTCCCCATGCCGCCGGCGATGTCATAGACGCGCAGGGCCTGGGGAAAGCGCGTGACGAGCAGGTCCGCGAAGAGGTCGAAGCGTCGCTTGTCCGCCATGGCGGCTCCTTCAGCCCGGGCCCTTTCAGGCGCGGGTGCACACCGTCCACAACAGCCGCTCGATGACGAGCTTCCCGCTGGCGGAGGACTTCAGGGCCAGGTCCGCGTCCGCGCACGCCACCAGGGCGTTGAGCAGCTCGCGGCGCTCGTAGCGGGCGGCGGCCTGCATGCCGAACGCGAGCGCCCACGCGTTGGGCGTCTTGCGCTTGGTGGCCTTCAGCTCGGCCTCCAGCTTGGGGAGGATGCGCGCCTCCACGTCGCGGCCGGTGCGCGGCGGTTGGCCGCCCGCGTACTTCTCCAACCAGGCGTGGTTCTCCAAGAGCGAGCGGACAATGGACGCCACCGCGCCCAACAGCTGCAGCGCGTGCGTGCCCTGCCCCATCGCGTCCTCGGCGTAGGAGAGCGCGTCGCGCAGCTCGCGCTTCTGGAGCGCCTCCGTCAGCTCGAAGAACTCCTCCTCGCGCGCGTGGTGCACCAGCAGCGCCACGTGCTGCGCTTCGATGGTGGGCCCCTCCGCGTAGACGGCCAGCTTCTCCAGCTCCGACTGGAGCAGCCGGATGTTGCCGCCGATGCGCTCCTTCAGGCCCTCCAGCGCGCCCGGCCCCAGCTTCTTCTTGAAGGGGGCGAGGAACTCCCTGGAGATTTCACTGAGGTCCAGGTCCTTGTGGCGCGCGGCCACCTTGCGCTCGAAGAGGCGGCCCTTGTCCTGCGCGAACTTGAGCAGCGGGCTGCGCGAGTCCACGTCCGTGGCCGCGAGCACCAGCGCGTGCCCCGGCGGCACGCCCTTCTGGAGCAGCTCCAGGAGCGCGGACGCGTCACCTTCCGGGGCGCTGATGCGCTCGTCACGGCAGAAGGCCGCCGCCTCCTGGAGGAAGGACAGGTCCGCCTCCGCCAGGTCCACGTTGAGCTCGTCCTTCCACTGCTCCACCGAGGGCGCGCCGGGCACGCGGGGGTCCAATTGGTCCACGCCCCAGCCCGCGCGGCCCGCGAGCGCCAGGAGCCGCCGGGCGCCCTCCTTGCGCTTGCCCGCCTTCCACGCGTCGCGCGCCTTGGCCAGCGCGTCGCCCTTGCCCTTCTTGGGCGCGAGGAACTCCGGGTCGCGCACCAGCACCACCTTGCGCCCGGGGAACAGCGGCAGCGTGGCCAGCTCCTGCGCCACCTCGCGCGGGGAGGCCGCGTCCAGCACCGCGAGGTTCAGCCCCATGGAGGCGTCCGGCACCAGCGTCTTCACCAGCTCGTCGGCGCCCTTCCTGACCAGGAACTCCTCGCCCCACAGGAGGTACAGCGGCCACACCTTGCCGCCCTTCACCTCCGCCAGCACCTCGTCCATGTCCGCGCTCATCGGCCCTCCACGCACAGTTCGATGAGCAGCCGCTCCAGCTGCAACCGGGGCGCGCCGTTGCGCGAACCGATGGCCGTGCGCGCTGACTCCAGCAGCGAATGCCGCCGGTGCAGCGCGGCCTCCGACGTGCGCTTCGCCGCGTCCTCCGCCAGCGCCGTCATGTCCCGGTTCGCCAGCGCCTCCAGCGCCCCGGCCTTCGCGAGCGACACGTCCCGCGTCCACAGGATGAGCAGCTCCAGCGCCGTGTCCGCGTCCTCGCGCGAGCCGCCGTGCGCCTCCGCGAAGCGCAGCAGGGCCGGGATGTCGTTGCCGCTCAGGGCTTCAAAGGCGGTGAGGACGTCCTTGCGCTCCTTCAGCGCGTTCACGTCCAGCGCGAGCGCGCGGCCCAGGCTGCCTCCGGACATCACCGCGGCCAGGGCGGCGGTGTCCGCGTCCAGCTTGCGCTCCTGCTGCACGTGCCGGGCGACCAGACCCACGGGCAGCGGACCGAAGTACACCTTGCTGCACCGGCTGCGGATGGTGGGCAGCAGCCGGTCCATGGCGCTCGCCACCAGGATGAGGGTGGTCTCCGCGGGCGGTTCCTCCAGCGTCTTGAGGAACGCGTTCTGCGCCTGGACGTTCATCTGCTCCGCGCTGACCAGGATGGCCACCTTGCGCTTGGACTCCAGGCCGCGCAGCGCCAGGCGCTCCTGGAGCTGCCTTATCTGCTCCACACGCAGCTCACGGCTGGGCGTGCCGGTGAAGTCGGAGCGGCCCGCGAGTCCTCGCGACACGCGCTCGTCGTCCGGCATCACCCAGGTGACGTCCGGGTGCAGCCCCTTGGCCAGACGCACGCAGCTGGTGCACTTGCCGCAGCCGACCTCCGGGGCCTCCGGGCACGTGAGGGCCTGGGCCAGGCCCACCGCGGCCAGCTCCTTGCCCACCCCTTCAGGCCCGGCGAACAGGTAGGCGTGATGCACCGAGCCAGACCGCAAGGCGGATTGGAGCGCGTCCATCGCGCGGGGCTGTCCCTGCACCGAGGCAAGCGTCATGGGGGGCGTGTATCCCCGCTCGCCGCCCACCCGTCAACCGCCACCTTGACCCGTGCGCGCGCCCCCGGTCTGATTCACCGGACGTGTTGAACTTCCTCGAAGGCTATCTCCCCCTGCTTGCGGGCTCCATCCTGACGGTGCTCCTGCTGGGCATCCAACGGAGCACCCGCGACCCGGACCTGCGCGACGACCTGCGGGGCGCGGTGCGGATGCTGCTCGCCTTCCTGGTGCTGCGGCTGGCGTCACACTTCCTGCCGGAGGCGTCGACGCCGGAGGGCCTGCGCAAGTTCGTGGGCGTGGGCTGGATGCTCACGTTCGCCTACGGCGTCATCCGGGCCGCGGTGGCGTTCGCGCTGAAGCTGGTGCGGATGCGCTCGCCGGTGACGACGCCCAAGATTCTCCGCGACGTCATCGACTTCACGCTGTACGCGCTCGCCACCGTCCCCATCCTCCAGAGCCAGCTCAACCTGGACCTGGCGGGACTGGTCGCGTCCACCGCGGTGCTGACGGTGGTCATCGGTCTGGCGCTCCAGGAGACGCTGGGCAACCTCTTCGCGGGCCTGTCGCTGCAGTTGGACAGGCCGTTCGAGGTGGGCGACTTCATCCGCATTGGCGAGCACACCGGGCGGGTGGTGCACATCGGGTGGCGCTCCATCCGCATCGCCAACTTCCGGCGTGAGGTCATCACCCTGCCCAACAGCATGGTGGGCAAGGAGCACGTGAAGAACTTCACCCAGCACCGCGAGCCCGTGGGCATCGAGGTGCAGGTGGGCGTGTCCCTGGACGCGCCGCCCAACCAGGTGAAGCAGGCGCTGCTGGAGGTGGCCCGGGAGATTCCCCAGGTCCTGGTGCAGCCTCCGCCGATGGCGCGCACGGTGGGCTTCACGGAGTCCAACACGCAGTACATGGTGCGCGTGTTCCTCAATGACTTCGCGCTGTCGGACAGCGTGAAGGAGGAGCTGCACACGCGGCTGTGGTACAGGCTGCGCCGCGAGGGCATGGAGCTGCCCCACGCCCAGCGCACGGTGACCCTGCGCCGCGAGACGAAGCACCGCCGCCGCGAGCTGGCGGACGACACCGTGCGCGACCTCTTGCGCCAGGTGGACCTCTTCACGCCGCTGGGCCCGGAGGAGGTGGAGCGCCTGCAGTGCGAGGTGGTGGTGCGCCGCTTCGGCCGCAACGAGCGCATCATCCAGGAGGGCGACGAGGGCGGGACCTTCTACGTCGTGGCCTCCGGCGAGGTCAGCGTGCGCGCCGGCACGCTCCAGTCCGAAATCACGAGGCTGGGGCCGGGCCAGTACATCGGGGAGATGTCCCTGCTCACCGGCGAGCCCCGCGCCGCCACGGTGGTGGCGCTCCAGGACTCCGTGCTGCTGGAGCTGGACCGGCCCACCTTCGCGCGCCTGTTCTCCGACTACCCGGGCCTCGCCCGGCAGCTTTCCGCGCTCCTCGCCCAGCGCCGCACCCAGCTGCGCGCCGTGGCCCAGGCCGCGGGCGGAGGACCGGACCACTCACCCGAGGCGGGCCGCATCCTCGGAAGGCTGCGGTCGCTCTTCGGCCTCACGCACGAATAGGGTTCAAGCGGACCTGAAGCCGCCTCACCCGCCTCCGGAACCAGAGGCCGCTTCGATGGTGTCCGAGGCCTCCACCCGGAGGCGTTCCTCCGGGGTGAACGAGTCGAACAGCAGCCGCTGCACCGCGGCCTGACGCCGGGCAGGGTCCGGCTCGCTCTGGCCCAGCGCCTCGCGCTTCGCGCGGAAGTCCGCCAGCCGCTGCTTCCACTGCGCGCGCTCCGCGTCCAGCGCCTCCAGCCGCCCGGTGGCCTCAGGCCCCACGGTGGACAGCCGGTGCTGGTGCAGGTCCTCCGCCGTCGCTCCCCCCGCCAGCAGCTCCTGCTCCACGGCCTGCTGCCGCAGCGGGCGCACAGCCTCCTCGCGGCTGGCGCGCACGTCCGGGGGCAGCCGCTCCTCCAGCGCAGCCATGCGCTGCTCGCGCTCCTCCTTCGTCAGCGACGCGTCCTTCATCAGCTTCAGCCGCTCCACGGCGACGGCGTCCACCGCCTCCTCCTGCCCGAAGAGGCCGTCGGCCGCGCCGCCCAGGTGCTCCCGGCGCAGCTTGCGCAGGGACTCCAGGCGTTCGGCGGTGTCCATCGTGGCCGCGGAGCCGTTCGACCCCAGGCCCCGCGCTGCCTCCAGGTAGGCCAGGTAGTCGTCCAGCACCTGCACCGCTTCGTCCATGGCGGCGGCAGGCAGCTTCTTCGCCCGCAGCGCCGCGAGGATGCGCTCGCGGATGAGCGACGCGGACTCCTCGCCCGTGGCGGACAGGTAGTAGTTGAAGAGCCGGCGCAGGTCCGCGTTCGGCACCAGGTGCCCGGACGCATCCACCAGCACCGCGCCATCCTCCTCCGTGTCCTTGAGCGAGCCGGGCAGTGGCGGCAGCGGCGCGCCGGCCCGCGAGTCCGGGCTCGCCGTCACGGCGGCACCGGGAACGGCGGGAGACGCCCCCTGCGGCCGCGACCCCTGCGCGACGGGAACGGCGGACGGCGTTACAGCGGGTCCGGGCGCGTCAGACGCCCGGACCTTCCACCACGAGAAGACGCCGGCACCCAGGAGGGCGCACAGCGCGACCACGAGAATGACGGCGCGGCGCTTCATGGCGGGGCACTCCTTGGGGGATTACAGGCCCGCGGTCTTCAGGCGGTTCGCCTGGGTGCGGAACACGGACTTCGGGTCGGTGAAGAACGCGGTGAGGCCCAGCACCTGGTTCACTTCGTCCAGGTGGTTCATGTCGTAGTTGTCACGGATGACCGTGCCGAAGCGCGAGCTGCAGCGGCCCACGAGGCCGTCGTTGGACTCGCTGTAGAAGAAGGACGACAGCTTCAGCGCGTAGTCGGACGCGTCGAAGACGTTGGTGAAGGGATCCGTGCCGGACCAGGAGTAGTAGCGCTGCCCCTGCGTGCCCGTCGCCGCGCCAGTGCCGCACGAGGAGGTGGGCAGACCCGCCGGGTACTTCGCGTTGTACGTGGCCGCGCCCGAAGCGGACAGCGCCGTCAGCGCGCCAATCGCGTCCTGGGACTGCGTGTGGCCGGACAGCAGGCCCAGCACCAGGCCCAGGTTGTTCGCGAAGTACGACAGCACGCCCTCCGTGAACGAACCGCCCTTGATGTTCGAGCGCAGGTAGGTGGCCAGGTCCGCGCCCTTGTGCGGCGTGCCCACCGTCGTCACGGACGCCACCAGGTCCGGCCGCACCGCCGCCACGTAGCGCACGTCCAGGCCGCCGTGGCTGTGGCCAATCAGGTTCACCTTCTTCGCGCCCGAACGCGCGAGCACGTCCTGCACCTGCGCCAGCAGCGCCTCGCCGCGCGCCTCGCTCGTGTTGAACTGCGGAACGTGCGTGATGTAGACCTTCGAGCCGCCCGACTTCAGCGTCGACTCGATGCCGTAGAAGTAGTCGAGCACCCCGAACAGCGAATCAAAACCCGCCATGCCGTGCGCCAGCACGATGGGGTACTTCGTCTGCGTGTACGTATCCGCGGCGCGAGCGGGCTGCGCCCAGAGGGCAAGAACCGCGACAGTCAGAACGAGGGTCCGGACGGCGTTTCGCATACAGGCTCCTGATTGGGGAGGGCGGATCATCGAAGGGATTGACCCGCGAATCAGCCCATAAAGCGAGGCTCTGATAAAAATCAAGCCAACCTCAGAATTAACTGAAAAGCGTGTCAGCTCCGGGTCAGGACAGACGCATGTGTTTGTTCCCCCTTTCCCTCTGCGACCCGCTGCGTCAGAAATCGAGACGCACCGCATAATCGCAAATCAACGCAATGCATTACGACTTCAGCGCCCCGCGTCGGAGTGGCAGCATGCGGGCCTTCCCGAGGAGCACGCGCTTGGACACCGCCGCCTATCAGGCCTTCACCGTGGAATTGACGCGCAGGGCTGACGCGGACGGCCGTTTCCGAGGGCTCGTGGCGCTGGGCTCGATGGCGGCGCGCGACTACGCGCCGGATGACTTCAGCGACCATGACTTCTTCGTCGTCGCATGGCCCGGACACGCTGAAACATTGAGACAGGAGCGCGGCTGGCTGCCCCATGCGGAGGACGTGGCGCTGGTGTTCCGCGAGACGGCGCATGGCCTCAAGGTCGTGTACCGCGACGGGCACCTGCTGGAGTTCGCGGTGTTCGACCTGGAGGAGCTGTCGTTCGCGCGCGTCAACCGCTACCGCGTGCTGCTGGACAAGGGCGGCGTGACGGAGCGCATGGACGAGCGCGCGCGGGACACGGCGGAGGAACTCCAGCGCACGGCCCCGGACGACGCGTGGCTCTTCGGACAGTGGCTCACGCAGGTGCTGGTGGGCGTGGGCCGCCACGCGCGCGGCGAAGGGCTCAGCGGACGCTCGCGGCTCTACGAAGCGGTGCGCCTGTTCTGCCTGCTGCTCGCGCGCCATGTCCCCGCCCCTGCTGCTTCGCTGCTGGACGGGTTGGATCCGGTGCGGCGCGTGGAGCGCGTGTATCCGGAGACCGGCGGTGAGCTGGCGCGAGCTTTGGAAGGCGATACGCCGGGCCTCGCGCGCACGCTCCTGCGGCTGGCTGAACGCGAGCTGTCCCACGTGCCCGCGTACCCGCGCGACGGAGTGGCCGCCGTGCGGGCGAGAATCGAAGCGGCGCACCGGTAGGCGTGCGGTCGCCTCAGGCGCGGGCGGAGTCCGGTTCCCGGGCGTTGTGCGCGATGACGAGCACCCGTTCAGGATTCGGCTGCCGGCGCGCCCAGTCCAGGAGCGAGGTGAAGGCATCCGGCGCGGGGGCGGCCGTGGCCAGGACCATGCGCGGCTGGTGTTCGAAGAACAGGTCCTCCGCGCCCAGGTTCTGGGCTCCCCACGTGCGCCAGCCGGGCACCGACGTGCCGGGCGCGGGCTGCAGGCCGGTGACGGTGAAGCCACCGGCCATGAAGACGCGCGTCAGGCCCACCAGCGTCGCGCCCGTGCCGAAGCCACACACCACGTGCCGCACCGTGGGGAAGCGCTCGCGCACCTGCGCGCGCAGCCCCGACGCCCAGGCCTCCACGCACGCGACCATCGCTCGATTGGTGAGCTGCCGGGGCCAGCTCCAGCCCTCGCGCTCCAGGGACTGGGCCTGGTGGAACATGTCCGCCATCGAGTCCACCTGGCGCACCTGCCCCTGGAAGCCGTTGGCGCGCAGGTACGTCGCGCCCGCCGCGTCCGTCAGGGCCACCGTGGGCAGGCCCCGCTCGCGGCCCAGGAGGTCCAGCGCCAGCGCGCTCGACGCGCCGGACAGCTCCACCAGCCCGCGCGAGCCCGGCGGCATCGCGGCCAGGTAGCGCGCGAAGGTGAGGTACTTGAGGCTGCCGGACGGCTGCGCCCCACCCCACAGCACCACCGGGCCGCCCGCACGAGGACGCGACAGGGAAAACACTCCACGCATGGCCGCCCCCATGGCGCGCACCCACACTCCGCGCCCGACACGCGCCGGAGTCTTCCGGAGGCAGCCCCCCCTCGGCCATTGCCCCCGGGGAGGAAGGGATGTCCTGCGTGGGACGGCGCAAGTCCCTGCAAGCACGTGGCGGGCGGTTATGCTCCGCGCCCATGTCTCAAGCCCCGCGCGTCCGCATCCTGCTGTCGGAGACGTACAACCCCTGGTTCAACCTGGCGACCGAGGACTGGATCTTCCGCGAGTTGGATCCCTCCACCCAGACGCTCTTCCTCTGGCGCAATGACAACACGGTCGTCATCGGCCGCAACCAGAACCCGTGGTCCGAGTGCAACCTCGCGCGCATGGAGGAGGACAAGGTCTTCCTCGCGCGGCGCACCAGCGGCGGCGGCGCGGTGTTCCACGACCTGGGCAACACCTGCTTCACGTTCCTGTCCGCGAAGGAGGGCTACGACAAGACGGCGAACGTCCGCATCCTGCTGGACGCGCTGTCGCGGCTGGGCGTGACGGCGCAGGCGTCCGGGCGCAACGACCTGGTGATTCCGCTGGAGGACGGCCCCCGGAAGATCAGCGGCAGCGCATACCGCGAGACGAAGGACCGCGCCTTCCATCACGGCACCTTCCTCATCCACGCCAACCTGTCGCGGTTGGCCAACTACCTCACGCCGCACCCGAAGAAGCTGGAGTCCAAGGGCAGCGCGTCGGTGCGCTCGCGCGTGATGAACATCCGCGATCTCCAGTCGGAGGCCTCCCATGAGTCGCTGGTGAAGGCGATGATCGGCGCCTTCTGCGACTTCCACGGCGCCACCGCGGAGCCGGAGCTGCTGGAGCCCTCGTTCCTGGAGAGCCAGCCGTCGCTCAAGCGCACCTTCGATCACTACGCGTCGTGGGACTGGCGCTTCGGCAACGCGCCCCGCTTCAGCCACCAGATGGTGGAGTACCTGTCGTGGGGCTTCTTCGAGGTCCACGTCGACACGGAGAACGGACACGTCACCCGCGCGCAGGTCTTCTCGGATGCGCTCTACCCGGACCTCGTGCAGGACCTGCAGGCGGCGCTCACCGGCAAGCCGCACAGCCGCAACGGGATGCAGCAGGCCGTCGCCGAGGTCCGCGCCCGCCACCCCTCGCAGGAGCGCGAGCTGGCGGAGCTGGAGACGTGGCTGATGGGCCAGGTCGAGGTCTGACCCGGCCCATCCGCCGTCACTTCACTCAGCGATGGCCACCACCGCCGTGGCCACCGCCGGAACCGCCACCCCAGCCGCCGCCGCTGCCACCGCCGCGGCTGCTGGAGCCGTGAGACGAGCCGCCGCTGGAACCGCGCGAGGAGGAGGAACCCCCGCCGCGACCGGAGCTGCCGCCACCCCAACCGCCGCTATTGCTGCTGGAGGACCCGCCGCCGGTCTGCTGGACGCGGCCGGAGCTGCCGCCGCCCCAACCGCCGCCGTTGCCGGACGAGGAGCGTCCCCCGCCACCCGACGACGGACGCCCGGGGCTGGAGCTGGAGCCACCACCCGACGACGGACGCCCGGGGCTGGAGCCGCCATTCCAACCGCCGGAGCCACCGTTGGACTGGTGCGCGCCGCCACCCGACGACGGACGCCCGGGGTTGGAGCCGCCACCCCAACCGCCGCTGGACTGGTGCGAGCCGCCGCTCGTGCCGTTCCCACCGGGGGGCGGATTGCGCGTGCCACCCCAGCCGCCGCTGTTGCCGTTGTTCGACGAGTGGACGCCGCTGCCCTGCGGACGGTAGGGCCCGGGACGGCTGTTGCCCCGGCCACCGTTGGACGAGTAACGCCCGGGCGACGCGTCATGCGAGCGCGGGCTGTTGTACCGGTACGGCCCCGGGCGCGAGTAGTGGTAGCCCCCCGGGCGGTAACGGCTGTGCCCGTAGTCGTAGTAGCGCCACGACACGCCCGGATACCGGTACCACGAGCGCAGGAACAGGTTCGGACGGCCGAAGGAGAACGAGATGTGCGCGTGGCGGTAGACCGGCACGACAACGCGCACCGAGCCGTTGTAGCCCCACCCGCCGCCCACGAACGCCCAGGACGGGCCGCGGCGCACCCAGTGCGGCGACACGAACACCAGGCCCGGACGCGGCGGCTCCATCCAGGAGCCAGAGACCCACTCGTAGCCGTTGGCGCCCCAGTACCAGTAGCCCGGAGCCCACGTGTAGCCCACGGAGGGCGCGGGGGGCGGCGACTCCACGCGCAGGGCCGGAGGCGCCTGGGTGGCCGTCACGTCCTCGCTGGCGACCTCCACGGGGATCTCCACCTCGGTGGAGCCCTCCTGGGCCCAGCCGCCGGACACCCAGCGCCAGACGTCGTCGTCCTGCGCCCAGTAGCCGTTGACGTACTGGTAGCCGGGCATGCGCTCCACCCAGCCGCCGGACTTGAACTGCCAGCTGTCGCCGTCCCAGTACCAGTGCCCGGACGTCCAGACCGCGCCGGCATAGGGCCGGGGGGTCGGTGACTCGGCGGGCAGGTCAGGGGGCGGAGAGGGCGCGATGGGCCCGGAATCATCCGCGTTGGACTGCTGGGCGTACCCGTCATCACCCCAGTCATCCGCTGCGACCGGCGAGGTCTGCGCGAACGCCCCCTGGGTCGCCAGGCCGACAATCAAACCCATCCACCATCGAGAACCCATGACTCCGTCTCCGATCTCCAGACACCCGTGGGGACGCCGGCTGCCCCCACTTTATTCACCCTGGAGGCTCCCGGCCCGCAAACCTGTCGACACTGCTACAGTCCCGGGGGACGCGAATGCTGCGCCGACTCCTCCCCACATTGCTCGCCCTGGGCTTCGGACTGCTGGCCCTCGGATGGGGGCTGGTGAGCCTCCAGCGCATCTTCACCCAGGAGCGTGAGGACGCGCGCGCCCAGGTGCGCTCGCGGCGGATTGCCCTGGAGCAGCTGGCCGCCGAGTCCCTGCGCACCGCGCTCGCGCAGATGATGAAGTCCCACCTGCCGAAGCTCAACGCGGCCGTGGGCGACCCGCTGCTGCCCGCCGAGGGCTACTACCTGCTCTTCCGCGGCCACCAGTTCCTGCCGCGCGTGGACTGGACCCGGGAGGGCGCGGACGTCCCGGCCCAGGCCAACTACACGATGCTGGCGCACGCGCTGGAGGACGGTCAGGCCCCCTCCCCCTACCAGGAGCGGCTGTCCCGGCTGCGCGCTGCGGAGGCCGCCCTGGCCTCCAGCAGCGAGGCGCGCAAGGACGCGGCGGTGGAGGCCCTGCTGCGCTACCACGCGGCGCACCCGCTGCCGCCGGATCAGGAGCTGCCCTTCACCCTATTGATGGTGGAGTACCTGCAACGCGGCGAGGAAACGCAGCCCCTCATCCGGGCGCTGGTGCGCGAAGGCCTTCCGGAGGAGCTGGGCGGCATGGCGCGGGATGCGGGCCTGCAGCGCAACGTGCTGCGCTCCCGGGCCCAGCTCACGCAGCCGGACTTCAACTTCCTCCAGGCGCGCATCGTGGCGTTGAGCAGCACCTTGTCGGAGCCGTCCGACGCCTTCGTGGCGCGAGTGCAGGAGGCCGGCGCGGGAGCCCTGGTGCTGCCGGAGCCGCTGGACGGCCCCACGCTCCTGGCCGAGCAGTGGTACGTGGAGCCCGCGGCCGAACAGGTGCACGGGCTGGCGGTGGACATGGGCGCGCTGCTCTCCGAGCTGACGCAGGAGCTGCGCGGGCGCAACCTCATCCCCCGGGATGGCCAGGTGCGGCTGGGGCCCGGCGGCGTGGCGCGGCCCCTGAAGCACCCGGGGCTGGAGGTGGCCACGCCCGGCTGGGCCGCGGCGGAGGCGGACATCGAGGCGCGGTACGGCCTGAAGACGCTGCTCGTCGCGGCGTGCGGCGCGCTCGCGTCGGCCATCGCGGCGCTGGCGGTGGTGGCCCAGCAGCGCAAGTACCGCTTCGTGGAGCTCAAGAGCGACTTCGTCTCCACCGTGTCCCACGAACTGCGCACGCCGCTCGCGTCCATCCGCCTGCTGGGGGAGACGCTGGAGCGCCGGCTGGGCAAGAGCCCGGAGGCGGGGGACTACCCCACCCGCATCGTGCGCGCGGCGGAGGGGCTGCACTTCCTGGTGGAGAACATCCTGTCCTTCAACCGCATCGACAAGGGGCGATGGGCGCTGAGGCCCGCGCGCGTGCGGCTGGAGGAGGCGGTGGGCAACCTGCGCGATGACCTGATGGACGCCGTCACCGTGCCGGTGGAACTGAGCTCGGACGTGGGGGACGTGGAGCTGGACGCGGACGCGTCGCTCGTGCGGATGCTCTTCGCCAACCTGGGCCGCAACGCCTGTCTGTACAACCTGCGAAGCCCGGTGGTCCTCACGGTGCGCGCCTATCCGCAGCCGGGCTTTGGCGCCACGGTGCTCTTCAGCGACAACGGGGTGGGCATTCCCCCGGAGGAATGGGAGCGCGTGTTCCAGGACTTCTACCGTCTGACAACGCCCGGGCCGGAGGTGCATGGAAGTGGCCTGGGGCTGGCGCTGTGCCGCAGAATCATGGGCCTGCACCAGGGCAGCATCCAGGTGGCCTCCTCCGGCCCCGAAGGCACGACCTTCGCCCTGACCTTTCCCGAGACGCGCCGATGACGACGCAGACGCCAACCCCCACCACCCGCCCGACCATCCTCATCGTCGAGGACGACGCCAACCTGCGCATGGGCCTGCGTGACAACCTGCGCGACGAGGGCTACGACGTGACGGACGCCCCGTCCGCGAAGGACGCGGCGCCGCACCTGGCGTCGCGGGCGTTCGACCTGCTCATCCTGGACGTGATGCTGCCGGGCGAGGACGGCTACAGCTTCTGCCGCCGCCTGCGCGCGGAGGGCGTGAAGAGCATGGTGCTGATGCTCACCGCGCGCTCGCTGGAGGACGACCTGGTGCGCGGCTTCGAGGCCGGCGCGCAGGACTACCTCACCAAGCCCTACCGGCTGCGGGAGCTGCTCGCGCGCGTGCAGGCGCTGGTGCGCCGGGCGGGCACGGCGCCGCCGCAGGTGGTGACCTTTGGCGCCTTCACGCTGGACCTGGGCCGCCGCGCGGTGCTGCGGGCGGACGGCAGTGAAGTGGACCTGACGCGCACGGAGTTCGACCTGCTGGCGTTCCTCCTGCGCCACCGCGACCGCGCCCTGCCGCGGGGCGAAATCCTGGACGCGGTGTGGGGCCGCGACGTCGTGGTGGATCCGCGCACGGTGGACAACTTCGTGTCGAACCTGAAGAAGAAGCTCGGGTGGACGAGCACGTCCGGCTTCACCATCCACACGCTGCGCGGCGTGGGCTACCGCATGGAGGTCCTGAGCGGCGGCCCGTCATGACGCAACCATGACCAACACATGGAGCCCTGTCGGCCTTTCGACTGGCGGGACTTCGTACCTTGCATCTTGTGGGGACGGGACGCCTGGAGCGTCCGCCCCGAACAGGAGGCGGGTCAGATGTTTGAGTCGGTCATCGAACGGCGGGGAGTGCGCTCGGGACGGTTCGGCACGGGCGCGTGGGTGTCCATCGGCGTGCACGCGGGGCTCCTGGGCCTGGTGTTCTTCATCTCCGGCCGCGTGCCCGAGACCGTCGAGCAGCCCGAGCGGACGATCGTCTTCCATCAGCCGGCCATCCGGCAGGGCGTGAAGCACGCCGCGCAGCCGGCACCGGCCACGACCGCACCGAAGCCGAAGCCGAAGCCCAAGCCGCGCACGGACCGCATCCCGCTGAACCCGAAGCCGCTGCCTGCGGATCCGCCGGAGGCGAAGCCGGATCCGGAGCCGACAACCATCGCGGACGCGGCGGCCACCACCGACGCGACGGGCACGGGCGAGACCGGCCCGGTGGGGGACCCGGACGGCGATCCGAGCAGCACCAGCCCCATCGGCGCTGTGGGCGTGCCGGGGATCCCGACCGCGCCCACGGGTACGGAGGTGCTGCCCTTCCAGGGCGGGATGACGCCTCCGAAGATGCTGAGCGGTTCGCAGTTCAGCTACACGCTCGAAGCGCGGCGCGCGGGCGTGGAGGGGATGATCATCGCGAAGTGCGTCATCACCACGGAGGGCCGGGTGCGCGACTGCCGCATCATCAAGGGACTGCCGTTCATGGATGACGCGGTGCTGGAGTCCCTCTCCTCGCGGACGTATCAGCCGCTGACGTTCCAGGGCCGTCCGGTGAACGTGTCGTACACGTTCAACATCAGGCTGAAGATGCCGTAGCCGCGGGGCCGGGTGTTCGCCAGTGGAAGCGCCCGGACGCCTGTCTCCCTCTCGAGTGGGGAAAAGAATCGCGGCGGGAGTGCGGGCCCGTTAGGAAACTCCCGTCGCGCCTGGCCATGTGCGCGATACCGGCACCGGAAGGAGCGGGTCTCCCCCGGCCCGCTCCCGGTGCCGGTCCTTTTACCCGAGCAATGGCGGACACCTGGTACGACGCGGTGGTGGTGGGTGCGGGCTTCGGTGGCCTGGGCACGGCGCTGGAGTTGTGCCGCCGGGGCGCCCGGGTGGCGCTGTGCGAAGGGCTCAACTACCCGGGCGGCTGCGCGAGCACCTTCCGGCGCGGTGGCTACGCCTTCGAGTCCGGCGCCACGCTGTTCTCCGGCTTCGGTGAGCATCAGCTCTTCGGCCGGTGGATCCGCGAGCACGCGCTGGACGTGACGGTGGACTGGTTGGATCCCCTGGTGGAGCTGCGAACCCCGGGGATGCGGCTGCCAGTGCAGCGGGACCGGGAGCGGCTCATCGCCGCGTTCTGCGCGCTGCCCGGAGCCCCCGTGCGGGGCGTGCGGCGGTTCTTCGAACTACAGGCCCAGGTGGCCGGTGCGCTGTGGCCGCTGTTCGATGACCCGGACCTGTTGCCGCCGTTGAACCTGAAGACGCTGATGCGGCACGCGGGGCGCGCGTGGTCCTACGCGCCGCTGGCGCGGTGGCTGGGCCGTCCGCTGGGCGCGGTGCTCGCGCATCACGGGCTGGAGGGCTTCACGCCGCTGCGCACGTACCTGGACGCGCTCTGTCAGATCACCGTGCAGTGCCCCGCGGCGGAGGCGGAGGCGCCGTTCGCGTTCGCGGCGATGGACTACTACTGGCGCGGCACGGGGCACGTGCGGGGCGGCATCGGCCGGTTGGCGACGGCGCTGACGAAGGCCATCTCGGCCCAGGGCGGCGACGTGTTCATGGCGAACCGGGTGCTCTCGGTGACGCCGGTGGATGGAGGCTGTCGGGTGACGGCGCGCAGGGGTGAGCTGCTCGCCCGGCATGTGGTGGCCAACGTGCTGCCTCAAGGGCTGCGCACGCTGATGGAGGTTCCGGTGGGGAGGCTTCCCCGGGTGGATGCGCTCGCGGAGCGCGTGGACGACGGCTGGGGCGCGGCGATGCTCTACCTCGTCGTGCGGCCTCCCGAAGGTGACTCCGGCGGCGCGCATCACTTCGAATTGGTGCGCGACGAGCAAGCCCCCTTCATCGAAGGCAACCACCTCTTCGCCTCCGTGAGCGGGGCGGCGGACGAAGGGCGCGCACGGCCGGGGCAGCGCACGGTGACGGTGTCCACGCACGTGCCGTTGAAGAAGCTCGCGGGCATGACGCCGGAGGAGCAGGCGCCCTACTTCGCCGGACTCCATGCGCGGATGCGCGAGAACCTGGAGGCGCTGCTCCCGGAGTGGATGGCCAACGTGGTGCACGTCATGACGGCGTCGCCGCGCACGTTCCAGCGCTTCACGTCGCGCGAGGCCGGCGCGGTGGGCGGAGTTCCCCGTCGCGCGGGGTTGAACAACTACCGCGTGCTGGGACCCTTCCAGGCGCAGCGCGGCGTGTGGTTGGTGGGGGACTCCGTGTTCCCGGGCCAGAGCACCCTGGCCACCGCGGTGGGTGGCGTGCGCACCGCCGCGAGCATCGCCGCGCTGCGCTGACGCAATGTCTTACAATGCAACCCGTCATCCCCGTTTCCACTGAAATCCGCGACACCTTGTTTCACGCGCAGTGGCAGGCCGCATATGGTTTGCGTCCCCCTCAAGGAGGACACATGCGGTCATTCATTCTCGGTGGTGTGCTGGCGATGGCGGTGGGCTGTGGCGGTCCCATGGAGCAGGAGGCCGAGCCGAACCTTGCCTCGCAGGAAGCTCCCCTTCCGGACTGCTCCAACGAGCCGAACGCGAACCTGCACCGGTATTACAACGACGCCGCGCACACCCAGTTGATTGGTGAGTTTGGTTGCTACTGCGGCGGGCTCTACTACTGGGGCGGCCGGTCGGTCTACTCGGAGTACATCCAGGAGTGCTGAGCCGCTGACGTCAGCGGTCGCGTGACAAAGACAGACGCACGTACCTAGGCCACCCCTGACACCACGGGGGCGGTTGAAGTCCGCGTCTCCGCGAGGATCCGCGCCAGCTCCACGGCGGCGTCCTCCGGCCTGACGCTGGTGTCCGAGATGCCGGCGATGAGCCGGGTGCGGTCGTGATCCACCGCGCCCGGCTTCGCCCAGGTGTCCGCGTCCGGCGCCGTGAGGTACGCGGAGAAGGCGTGGTGCCCGGAGCCGGGGCGCTCGCCAATCACATGCACCAGGGCGCGCGGACGCGGGTCCCCTTCCGCGCCGAACAGCAACTGGCCCACCTGGTAGCCCGCGCGCACCCGGCCGTGCTTCACCACCAGCACCTCCGGCGCCACCCTCCAGCCCGTCGCCTCCAACTCCGAGCGCAGCCGCGCCAGGAACGGCGCCAGGTGCCCCTCGTCCATCAGCGAGCGCGGATCCAGCCCGTCCGAGATGACCACCTGCGCGTCGTACCGGCCCGCGTGCTGGTCGCGCAGCGCGCGCACCTTCGCCTCCGAGGCCTCGTCCAGAGACTCGCCGGACGGCGGGTGCAGGATGTAGTCGCGACGGTCCAGGGAGCGCGTCTTGAGCCACGCCGCGCGCGGGATGGACTCCACCGCCGCGTCGGACAGCTCCGACCACAACCCCACCTTGCCGTCGTCGTAGAGGCCGCGCACCTCCCGCTCCAGCGTGGGCTCCAGCGTCCAGGGCGCCTCGCCGTGCCCCACCGCCAGTGGCACGCCCCGGGCGCGCACCTCCGCCATCTTCACTTCCGCCTCCGCCCGCAGCTCCGCCTCCGGACGCGTGTCTCCCTTGGCCCGTCGGAAGTGCACGTAGACGTGGGCCGGGTCGCCGAAGTGCTTCGTGGGCCGGCCGTCCGCGTCGATGACGCCCAGGCGCTGGAAGAAGGCCCACATCCGGTCGTCCACCTTCAGGCCGTACCGCTCGCGAAGCCGCACGTGGTCCTGGAAGGACGTGGTGAGGTAGCTGAGCATCGGATCATTCCGCGTGGGCAGCGACATCATGTACGCGGGCCCTGCCTCCGCGAGTTGCTCCTGGCACCAACCCAGGTCATCCAGCGTGACGTCCATGTGCAGCGTGGAGCACACGTCCAGGCCCAGCGTGAGGCCGTGCAGCTTGCCCATCACGATGTCTTCCAGGCAGCAGCGCACCAACTGCTCGCGCGTGCGGAACACCTCCGGGCCAATGAAGCCCGCCACGTCGTTGACGTGCACCCACGGCGCCGCGTCCCGCCCCGTCCCCGCCTGCGCCAGGGCCACGCGGCGTTTGAGCGCTCGCGCGAAGCCGTACTTGCGCGATTCGTGGATGAGCATGTCCGTGCCGTGGTGGTGCCCGTTCGTCGCGTCCGCCCCCTGCCCCGTCTCGAAGTACAGGCCCCACTTGCCGGTGCGCGACGCCGCGTGCGCCACCATCTTCTCCAGCGTCACGTCGAAGGTGCGGTTGGCCGCTTCGTTTCCACCGAGGCTCTGGAACCAGATGCCCGTGGTGCCCGGCCGCATCGCCTCCACCTGCGCCTGCACGTCGATGTGCGAGAGCACGCAGTGGGGCATCACCTCCTCCAACCCGAACGTCACCAGCACGTCGTGCAGCGCGGACTCCACCGCGGCCACCGACGCCACGTCCGAGGACACGGGGTTGGTCCCCAGCACCACGTCACCCACCGCGAAGGACCACCCGTTGAGGACCTGCCAGCAGATGTCCTCCGGATGATCCGTGGGCGAGTTGGGCTGCAAGCGCGCACCCAGATAGCCCTTCGCGCCCACGCGGCTGCCCGGCAACGGATGGAAGATGCGCCCACCGACTGTCTTCAGCTCCGCGTCGTCCATCAGCTTCACGACGCACGCGATGACATCACTCGGCAGCCCGCCCAGGACGTCATGCACCTGGGGCTCCGGCGCGGTGAGCAGGAAGTCCTTGAGCTGGCCCAGCGTCCAATCCGCCACGCGCTTCCAGCGCGCCGCGTCCCACGCCTCCAGGTTGAAGACATACAGCCGGTCCTCGAACGGAGGATGCGCGTGCAGGTCGTCCAGCTGCGTGCGCGACAACAGGGTCCGTGCGTTGCGCCGCGAAGCCTCGTCCGCCGCCGCGACGCCGATGGCCTCGTCGCCTTCCTTGAACGCATTCGCCGCGCCCAGCACCTGCTGATACAGGCGCGCATCGAAGCCGCCGCGCAGGCGCTGCACGTAGTCGATGACATCTTCGTGGGGGAGGACGTCGGGGAGACAGACGCTCATGGGGCGAGAGCTTTAACCGGCGCCCCCACCGCGCCACCATCCTCCGAGGGCCGTGTCGCCTGCGTGACGCCCGGACGCCTGCCCTCCGCGATGCTTGGTGTTGCAATCGTTAGCGCGCTGAAGCTCACCCGCCGTTCTTGCCCGGGACGCATCCCGCCGCGGGCTTCCAGGTGAGCAGCGCGTCCACCCGCGCGTCCTGGACCTTCGACACTCCCTCTGGTGCGTCGACGCGATTGACGCCGGGCCCTCGCGTGAAGTCGAGCTCCCGGACCGGAACGGGCAATGCAGGGCAGCCATCCTGCAACGTGGCTTCGGCCTCGGTCATGAGCACGTTCGCGTGGTCCTCGCCGGGAGCCCATGAGTAGGGAAACCTGAAATCGCCAGACATGGGCTCCGCGCCCCCGGGAGGAAACCACTTCCAGCTCAAGGTCGTCTGCGCCGTGGATCCTCCGAAGACCCCACCGGCGATTCCGCCCTCGCTCCCTTCATCGGTCGCGGGCCACTCGACGCGGAGGCCCTTCGGCACCGGCACGCGCACGGCCTCCACCTGCACCCGGTCCTTCACCTCTGGATCCAGCAACAGCATCCACAGCAGTTCGCGGATCCGCTCCGGCGACACGCGCCCCACCCTCACACCGGACTGCCGCGCGGCGTCCGTTCCCGCCACGTCCACCTTGCCGTCGGACTTCAACGCCAGGTTGGAGCAGCTGCTCGAGCGGTACGTGGTCCCCGTCGCCAGGTGGTAGGCGTCGAGCTGATCACAGAACGCGTAATGCCCCCGTCTGCCCCGTATCACCAGCCAGCCGTCCGTCGGCGCTCGGATGCGTCCCAGTGGAAGCACGGGCAGAACGTGCCGCGCCCCCGGGCTGAGCGCCAGGCATGCTCGCCACGTCTTGTAGCGATGGAGGGATGGCTGCTTCCGGGCTTCCTTCATGCAGTCCGGGGGAGTGTGCGCATCCTCGTCGAACGTGCCGGGGCGGCGGTTCTCCGGACGGAAGGACTTCTCCGCCCGCGCGCGCCAGGCCTCGGTCTCCGCGCCGCAATCCCCCACCTTCATGGGACACAGCAGGGAAGCCAGCCGATGCTTCGGTGACGCCTCGCGCGACAGCACGTCGCGAACGTCCGGCGGAATCACGATGGTCTGCGCCCCTGGACCGCCCAGCTCCAGATGGGACGTGAAGTACGCCTTGCCCCCGTCGCGCCACCACGTCTTCAACGCGAGCGCGGGCGCGGGGCCCTCCTCGTTCTGGGTCAGCGCTTCCAGCCCCTCCTCTTCGCGGGCAATCTGGAAGCAACGGTGGCCCAGCAGGGACAGGATCCCGGTCTGTGCCGCCACCACCTCGCCGTCGTCCGCGAGCGCCTCCATCCGCGCGTCGAACGCGGTCAACTCCTCCCGCGCCGACTCCCAATCGGCGGAGTCCGGCGTACACGGGATGATTCGCTTCGCCTGCGAAGGCGCGGCCGCCAACAGCCAACCCAGCCCGAACGACACCATGAGGGACACGGACATGCCCGCCATGGCACCCGCTCCGGGGCTCGGGCGTCAAGTCGCGCGGCGGCGCACTACTCGCCGAGGAGGCCCGACCAGAAGCGCACCATCTTCAGCGCGTCCATCGCGCTGGCCTGCCGGTCCATCTCCGCGTGGGTGATGAGAGGCGTGGGCCGCAGGTGCACGCGCGTGTGCGGCTCCAGCGCGCGCGCCAGCAGCGTGGATTCAATGGCGGGGATGACGGAGTCGTCCATCCCGTGCAGCAGGTACACCGGCGCCAGGGGCGCGGGGGAACGCTCCGGCGACAGCGACGGGTCCCCGGCGAAGTCCTTCACGAAGGGCAGCAACCGGGCTCCCAGCGCGGCCACGTCACGAGTGTTCACCTGGTGCAGCAGCGTGGCGGCGGGCTCCGGCAACGTGGCCTCCATCGCGCGCGCCTCCGCGAACGCGGCCTCCGCCTGCTTCGAGTCCACGAGCGTCAGGTGCGACGCATGCATGAACTTCAGGACTCCCTCGCGCAGGGCCGCCACCTGCTCCGGCGGCACCAGCCGGTCCGCCACGTTCAGCAGGATGACCACCACGCCGTAGTCGTGCGGCTTGCGGTGCGTCCCGTCCGCCTGCACACCCGTGCACAGGAAGGACAGCACGCGTGACAGGTCGCCGTGTCCCCCGAAGGACAGCACCGCGGCCACCTTGTCGCGCAGCGCGGGCCGGCCCGCGGCAACGACGGACAGTCCTCCGGAGAAGCTGATGCCGAAGAGGTCCACCTTCCCCTCTGGCGCCAGCGATTCCTGCCCCAGCGCCCACAGCGCCGTCTCCTCGATGATGTCCGGCAGGCACGGCGTGATTTCGTAGCGCAGCAGGTCCGGGGGCTCCGGCGTGAGCACCGGATGTCCGCTCATCGCCAGGTTCTCCGCCAGGCTCACCAGCCGGGGCTCGTCGATGCCCGCGGCGTGCACGCCCGAGGTGAGCACGATGAGCCTGCCCTTGCGCCGGTCCGGACGGTAGAGCCGCGCGCGCACCCGCCCGTGGTGCGTGGGCACGCTCAGGTCCGCGACGGAAAAGGCCCGGGTGTCATAGCTGGCCAGGGCATCGGCCGCGGTGCCGTGGAGGCCCGCCGCGCGCAGCACGAAGGACAGCCCTCGCAGCTCGGGCGGCAGCAGGAAGACGACCGCGAGCAACAGGGCCGCGAGCACGGCCCCCAGCGTCCAGCGAGTCCGGTGCTTCATTGCATCAGCGTTTCGACGAAGGTGCACAGCTGGTCGCGCTCGAAGGGCTTCTCCAGCAACTCTCTCGCGCGGCGGCCCACGAACTCGCGGGCCAGCGGGTTCACCCCGCCCGTCATCAGGCCGGTGCGCGGCGCCAGCTCCGGCGCCAGCCGCTCCAGCTCCACGAGGAAGTCCATGCCGCTCATGCCCGGCATCATCAGGTCGCAGATGATGGCGTCGAACTTCTCGCCGTGCGACAGACGCTTCAGGGCCTCGCGTGCGTCCTGGATGACGTGCACCTCGTAGAGGTTGCGCAAGAGGCGGCTCACCGCGCTGCCCACCGCGGGCTCGTCGTCGATGAGCAGCAACCGGCGCAGGTCTCGCGTCGTGCGCACCGACTGCGACGGGGGCGCCTCCGTCACGGCCGGGGTGGCCTGCGCGGGTTTGATCGCCTCGGGCGGCAACGTGAGCGCCGGCAGCTCCACGCGGAAGAGGCTGCCCTGCCCTTCTTCGCTGGCCACCTCGATGTGGCCGCCCATCGCGTGCACCAGCGTGAGGCAGATGGACAGGCCCAGGCCCGTGCCGCCCTTGGGCGAGCGCGTGGTGAAGAACGGGTCGAAGATGCGCTGGCGCACCTCCGCGGGCATCCCGTGCCCGTTGTCCTCCACCTCGATGAGCACGTGGCCCTCGCGGCCCGGACGCACGCGCAGCTTGATCAGGTTCTCCTCCGGAGCTCTATCGCCGAAGGCCTGGAGCGCGTTCGTCAGCAGGCCCGTGACGACCTGCGCCAGCCGGCCCTCGTTGCCATGTACCGCGGCCACCGGATCCAGATCGCACGCCATGCACGCGCGGTGCTGGAGGTCGTCGCGCATCAGCTTGACCGCGTTCTCCACCGCGCGCCGCACATCCACCGGCCCGTGCTGTTCCTCCTCCGTGCGCGAGAACGTCCGCAGGTCGCGCACGATGGAGCGCACCCTCCCCGCGCCCTCCAGCGCCTCCGCCACCACCTGCCGCAGCTCCTCCAGCTGCTCGGTCGGCACCGGAAGCACCGGCTGCGCGACGCGCTCCCAGAGGTAGGCCAGGTTGGAGGTCACGTAGGAGAGCGGGTTGTTGATTTCATGCGCGACGCCCGCGGCCAGCGTGCCCACGGACGTCATCCGCTCCGCCAGGCGCCGCTGCGTCTCCTGGCGGGAGCGCTCGGTGACGTCGCGCACCAGCCCCACGAGGAAGCGCTCGCCGTTGGGCAGCATGTACGCGGCCCGCTGCGTGAGCACCTCGTGCGAGCGGCCCTTGGCGTCGGTGAAGGAGCCCTCGTCCTCCACGGTCTGCCCGGTGGTGAAGGCACGCTCGTCCTGGCGCCATGACGCCTCCGCCTCGTGCGGTGGCACCTGCGCCGAGGAGACCGTGCCCCGCAGCGCTTCAGCGGATTGATCCAGCAGGCGGCAGTAGGCGCCGTTCACCGCCACGAGCCGGTGCTCACGGTCCTTGATGAACAGCGGCTCCGGCACCGCGTCCAGCGCGCCCTGGAACATGTCGCGCGCTCGCCGGAGCGCCTGCGCGTCCCCGTCCGCGGATCTGCGCCGCAGCGCCACGAGCCTCGCGCCCCAGCGCGTGCCGGGCGGCGCCACGCACTCGTCCGCGCCCGCGGCCACCAGCGCCTCCGCCTCCTCGCCCTCGCGCTTCGTCAGTACGACCAGCCATGTCCGCGTCGGCAGCCGCCGCGCGTGTGCCCACTGGCAGCGCGCCTTCACGGCCTCCAGCGGACCGCCGTGGTCCCAGAGAACGAGGAGTCCTTCGGGCAGCGGCTCCGGCGGGGACTCCACGCGGATCACTCGACATGCACGCCCCTCGGCCGTGGCGCAAAGGTCGCGCTCCACGTCCTGGGCCACCGGGGCTGGAACCGCCACCAGCATTGCGTGCACCGCGTCGCTCCTCGTGCCCCGCAGGATCAATTTTCCCGCGTCGCCCGACCGCATTGCAGCCTTGACCGCGCCAACCCGTCAACGCGGGGCCGCGCGGACTGCCCGTAGCCCATTTCCGGGTCGGGTGGGACTCAGAATTGCAGTGAACCGCGCGCGATGACTTGGGGGCCTACCTTGCAGGAAGGTAGGAGCGAACAACGCTCACAGTGCTGGGGCAGCGTCTTCGCCGGGCAGGCGCCACTCATTCCGTAGTGGCACAAAGCAAAGTCGTAGCGGACGGGGTCCTCGGGATCGAGCGCCCGCAGCGATGCCGTCACCTCCTCCGCCGTACGCCAGGTGAGGTCGGTGCGCTGCGTGAGGCCCAGGTGGAGCGCCATGCGTCCGATGTGCGTGTCCAGTGGGACCATCAGTGCTGACGCGGGCACCTGCTTCCAGATGCCGAAGTCCACCGCGTCAGGTCCGCGCACCATCCACCGGAGGTACAGGTTGAGGCGCTTCGCCGCGCCCGGCCCCAGCGGAGAGGGAAGCAGGTGATGCAGCCCCTTCTCTGGTCCCATGGCCTTGCGGAGCGCACCCATGGGCACGTCCCGCAGCGCGGCGGTGAAGGCTGAAATCGCCCCGTGCAGCGTGCCGCTCGATTGGAAGCCCCGTACGAACAGGGCCTCCAGGCTGCCGTGCTCGCGCAGCGCGTGGCCCATGCCCAGCAGCAGCACCGCGAGGTCGGTGCCCACGTTGAAGCGGTACACGAAGCCCGTGAGCAGCGCCTTCGCGCCCTTCACGTCCAGCGCGCGCACGAAGGCCGCGGGTGACGGCCCCATCTGCTTCAGGAGCGCGTCCACCTTCGGGCGGAAGAGGTCCGCGCGCCCGTAGGCCAGCGCCGCCGCGAGCAGCGCGCTGACCTCCACGTCGCGTGGATCCATGTAGCGGTGGGGAAACTCCACCGGGTCGAACCCGATGCGCGCCTTCTGGTCCGTCGATGCCAGGAAGGCATCCAGGCGGGGACGCAGGAGGTCGGCCGCCTGGGTGCTCAAGCCGGTGTGCGCGACACGGCGCTTCTTCATCACGCGTCCAGTCCTAACGCGTGAGCTCGCGCACAGCGTGGCCCAGCTCCGGGAGGATGAGCGCATCCAGTGCCAGCCGCACCGCCTGCGGCGAGCCCGGCAGCGCGAAGAGGATCATCCCCTGGTACGTGCCCGCCGTGGCGCGCGACATCATCGCGGGGCTGCCGATGCGCTGGAACGACAGCATCCGGAACAGCTCACCGAAGCCGGGCAGCTCTTTTTCGAAGAGCGCGCGCAGCGTCTCCACCGTGCAGTCGCGCCGGCCAATGCCCGTGCCTCCCGTGAAGAGCACCGCGCGGGCCCCCGCCGCCTGCGCCTGCGCGAGAGCGCCCCGGATGGCCTCCGGATCATCCTTCACCACCGTGTGCCCGGCGACGGTGTGCCCCGCGGCGGCCAGGCCCTCGCGCAGGTCCTTCCCGCTGCCGTCGTGCGCTTCGTCCCGGCTGTCCGAGCACGTCACCACGTACGCGCTGACATGCACCGGCGCGCGCGACTTGTGCTCCGCCGCCACCGGGGAGCCCTCGTGCGAGTGCCCGTGGTCGTGCGAGTGGCCGTGGTCGTGCGAATGACCGTGCCCATGGTCGTGGTCGTGGTCGTGCGAATGACCGTGGCCGTGGTCATGCGAATGACCGTGGGGGTGGTGATGGCCATGACCGTGGTCATGGTCGTGATCGTGTCCGTCGTGTCCCATGGTGGACGCTCCTGAAGAGGGAAGGCTCAAACGTCGGGCAGGTCGACGACGAGCGTTCCGTCCTCGACCGTGAGCTGCACCGTCGGCTGGTCATCACAGACGCCGGGCGAAGTCGCGTTCTTTCCCGAGTCCATGTCGAAGCCGACCTCATGGCAGGGGCACACGACCATGTTGTCCTCGATGCGTCCGCCCGACAGCAGACATCCGGCGTGGTTGCACCAGTCATCAAGGCCCTTGTAACGGCCCTGGATCTTCGCGATGCAGACGTTGCGCTTGCCGATTTCGTAGCCCCGCATCTCCCTCTCGGCGAAGTCCGCGGGGCCCAGCTTGATCTTCGTCATTGCGTTCCTTTTCCCACAACCCGTCCGGGCCTGCACCCCCGTTCCCCCGGCATTAATTTCCCGACCGTGACTCCTGACGTGACACCCTCCATCGCCGTGCTCACCGACAAGGCGGCCGTTGCCCAGCTCCTCCGGGACATGTCCCTCCTGCTCCAGCTCCAGGGGCAGAGCGGCTTCCGCGTCCGCGCCTACGACATCGGCGCGGACCGCATCGCGAACCTGCCGCAGGACCTGGGCGCCATCGTCACCGAGGGCCGCCTGCAGGAGCTCCAGGGCATCGGCCCGGGGCTCGCCGAAAAGCTCACCGAGCTGGTGACGACCGGCCGCATGACGGCGTTCGAGGAGCTGAAGGCCCAGTTCCCCGCCGGCCTGCTGGAGCTGATGAAGCTGCCGGACGTGGGTCCGAAGAAGGTGGCGGCCCTGTGGAGCACGCTCCAGGTGGGCAGCATCGAGGACCTGGAGCTCGCCTGCCGCGACGGCCGCGTGCGCGCGCTCAAGGGCTTTGGCGCCAAGAGCGAGGCGAAGCTCCTGGACGGCATCGCCGTGTACCGGCGCGCTCGCGGCGAAAGAAAGCTGCTGGGTGACGCGCTCCCCATCGCGGAGGGCCTGCTGGAGCGGATCCGCCAGGCCCCAGGCGTGGTGCGAGCAAGCCTGGGCGGCAGCGTGCGCCGTCGCGCGGAGACGGTGTCCGACGTGGACCTTATCGCCTCCGCGAAGGAAGCAGGGCCGGTGCTGGACGCGCTCGCGAACGCGCCGGGCGTGGCCACGGTGATTGGCAAGGGCGAAAGCAAGTGCTCCGTGCGCATGGTGCAGGGCGACCTCCAGGTGGACCTGCGCGTGCTGCCGGACGAGGACTTCGCCACCGCGCTGCACCACTTCACCGGCTCCAAGGCGCACCACATCCGGCTGCGTAACCTGGGCCACGAGAAGGGCCTCAAGATTTCCGAGTGGGGCGTGCACCGCGAGGACGGCACCAAGGTCCCCGTCCCCGACGAGGCGACGCTGTACCGGCTGCTGGACATGCAGGAGGTGCCGCCGGAGCTGCGCGAGGACAACGGCGAGGTGGAGGCCGCCAGGGCCGGGAAGCTGCCGGAGGACCTGGTGACCCTGGAGGACGTGCAGGGCGCGGTGCACGCGCACAGCACCTGGTCCGACGGCCGCAACACGCTGGAGGAGATGGCGCGCGCGGCCCAGGCCCTGGGGCTCAAGTACCTCACCATCACCGAGCACAGCGAGGCCGCCATCCACGCGGGCGGCCTCAAGGTGGACGACCTCAAGCGGCAGTGGGAGGAGATCGACCGCGTGAACGCGGCGGTGCCCGGCATGCGGCTGCTCAAGGGCATCGAGGTGGACATCCTGGAGTCGGGGGCCCTGGACTACGCGGACAGCGTGCTGGAGCAGCTGGAGGTCGTCATCGCGTCCATCCACGTGCGCCACTCCATGGACGAGGACCAGATGACGCGCCGGGTGCTGGCCGCGCTGGACAACCCGCACCTGCACATCCTGGGACACCCCACCGGGCGCCTCATCCAGAGCCGCGAGCCGTACGCGCTGCGCATGGAGGAGGTGCTGGAGCGCGCCCGCGAGCGCGGCGTCGCGGTGGAGATCAACGGCAAGCCGGCGCGTCTGGACATCAAGTCCGAATACGTGCGGCAGGCCGTGGGTCGCGGGGTGAAGCTGGTGGTGAGCTGCGACGCGCACCGTCAGGACGACCTGAAGAACCTGGCCTTCGCGGTGGCCACGGCGCGCCGGGGCTGGGCGAGGAAGAAGGACATCCTCAACACCCGGTCCGCGGAGAGCTTCCTCGCCGCCCTGCGGGAGCGCTGATAGGCTTCCGGGCGCGAAGATGTTCCGCCCGGTCCTCCCCGTCCTCCTCTGTCTCCTCCTGGCCCTGCCCTCGCGGGCCAGCGCGGAGGCCCGTCCGTCGCGCGCCGACCTCCAGCGCGTGCTGGAGCTGCACGCCCGCTCGTCCGTGCGCGTGCGCGGTCCCCAGAACGCGGGCCCCGGAATCATCGTGGGCGCGGACGGCCAGGTGCTCACCGCCGTGTCACTCGTGGGTCCCGACTCCGCCCAGGTGGTGCACGCGGGCAACGCGCTGATGGCGCGCGTGGTGCTCTCCAGCGCGGCGCTCCAGGTCGCGGTGGTCGCGGGCCCCCAGGGCACGTGGCCCGCGGCGCCGGTGCGGCTGGTGCCGGAGGGGCTCGCGGGCCGCTGGGTGGTGGGGGTCATGCCCGCGCGCAAGAAGGGCCAGCGGGACACGCCCAAGGCCGCGGTGGCGAAGGTCGCCCCCGCGCCGTTCTTCGACGTGGACCTGACGCTCGCGCCCGGCAGCCCGCTGTACGACGGGGACGGGCGGCTGGTGGGCCTCGTCGTCGAGCGCCGGGGCCGTGGTGTCCGCGCCCTGCCCCTGTCCGCGGTGAAGGCGGAGCTCGCCTCGGCGGACGTGCCATGAGCCGGCCTTCGGGGCCACCGTTCAAGGTGAGCGCGGTGCAGGAGGCGATGGGCCTCTGGGCGCTGGGCTTCCTGGGCATCATCGCGGCGTTCCTCATCGCCGGGGGCACCAGCGTGCCCAAGCTGGTGGCCACGGTGGGCTTCCTCTACCTGCCGCTCATCCCCATGCGCTGGCGCGACGAGGACTACCGCGACTACGGCCTCACCCTGCGCGCGTGGAAGCAGGACGTGCGGCTGTTCCTGGTGATGTGCGCCATCGTGGGGCCGCTGTTCTTCGCGGGCTTCGCCGCCTTCGTGCAGGTGGTGCCGCACCTGCCGCCCGAGCTCGCGCGCCACCTGACGCCCATCATCGGCGAAGGCCACTTCCAGCCGCGCCTGCCCCCGCGCTTCGGCGAGTGGGTGATTGATCAACTCTTCGTCGTGGCCCTGCCGGAGGAGTTCTTCTACCGGGGCTACATCCAGGCCCGCCTGCGCGACGCCTGGCCCCAGGGGCGCGTGGTGCTGGGCGCTCGGCTGGGGCGCGCCTTCTGGGTGACGGCGCTCCTCTTCGCGCTGGGCCACCTGGCCATCTTCCAGACGTGGCGGCTGGCGGTGTTCTTCCCCGCCCTCCTCTTCGGCTGGATGCGCGAGCGAACCGGCACCCTCGTCGGCTGCTCGCTCTTCCACGCCGCCTGCAACCTCTACGTGCGCTTCCTGGAGGTCTCCTTCTTCGGCGGTCCGTAGCGGCCTTCCTCAGCCCGGCGGCAGGTGCTGGACCTGGAGGTCCGCGCCCACCGTCAGCGTCGTGCCCTGAGGCAGCTCCACCCAGCCCTGCGTGCGCGTCACGTGGCTGGCCACCACCACCGTGCGGCGGCGGCGGTGCGCGCCCACCTCCGGATGCGTCTCCGGAGTCGTGGGAGTCACGCCGCAGTGAGCGCACTCCGCGCTGCCCTCCAGGCGCGTGTAGTACAGCGGGGCCTCGCCCCGGCGGGTGGCGGCCAGCACTGCGCCATTGGTGGCAACCATGTTGAGCGGGGGCATGCGCCGCTGCCCGGCCTGAACGAACGCGGCCTCCACCTCGCGTACCGTGTCGCGCAGCACGCGGCCGGCCACGGCAGGCTCCAGGCGCGGATCATCCGTGCGCCCCAGCCCACGCAGGTGCGTGAGGAAGAGGACGAAGAGGACCTCGCTGTCGGTGGGGCCGCGCACCAGCCGCTGGAGGTGCTCCGGCACGCGAGACAGCAGCAAGGCACGCAGGGGCTCGAAGTCTGGCACTGGGCCCTGGTGGGCGAACAACCAGTGGCGGGCCCGGAAGGGCTGGGTGTTGTCCTCGGGCGACAGGCCCAGCGGCAGCCGGTTCGAGTGGAAGAGCACCGCCTCCGATTCGTGTGGCGGCCCCAGGTCGTCCAGCGTGAGGTCCCGGTCCGGCGCCAGGCGGCGCAGCAGGACCTCCTCCTGGGCATAGGAGCCCACCCCCAGGGCATTGGCGCGGGCTTCCGGGTGGAGGACGACCTGCCCGCTCAGCCGGTGCAGCTCACACCGGAGGAGGTTGGGGTCCGACGACAGGGCGGCGAGGATGGCGGACATGGTGACTTCCCCCCTTCACCCCTAGAAATAAGGTCCATGGGACCCCGGTTCAGCGCCGCGAACCCGCTCCCCTGCTCTGGCGCTAAGCCCTTGAAATGGCTGGCATTTGATCAGGCATTGAATTGACACCCCAGTGCGTGGAGCCTAACCTCCGTGCGCTTCCCGACAGCCCTCTCCCAGAGGAATTGGGGTGCAGGTCTTCACCGGAGACGGAATGGCGGACGACATCGCAATCGGCATCGACCTGGGCACGTCGTACTCATGCGTGTCGGTCGTCCATGAAGGCCAGCCCACGGTCATCCCCAACGAGTGGGGCGAGACGACGCATGCCTCGTGCGTGTCCTTCCTGGAGGAAGGGTCCGTGCTGGTAGGCAACGCGGCGAAGAAGAACATCATCACCAGCCCCGAGAACACGGTGTACTCGGCCAAGCGCCTCATCGGCCGCTACTACTTCTCCGACGAGGTGAAGAAGGCGCAGGCGGTGATGCCCTACCGCATCGTCGAGGGCGACAACAACTCGGTGCGCATCGGCGTGCGGGAGCGCAGCTATTCGCTGCCGGAGATCTCCGCGCTGGTGCTCAAGGAGATGAAGGCCGTCGCGGAGACGTATCTGGGCCGCGAGGTTCACAAGGCGGTCATCACCGTCCCCGCCTACTTCAACGACAACCAGCGCCAGGCGACGAAGGACGCGGGCCGCATCGCGGGCCTGGAAGTGCTTCGCATCCTCAACGAGCCCACGGCGGCGGCGCTGGCGTATGGCTTTGGCCGGGACGTCAACCAGCGCGTCGTCGTCTACGACCTGGGCGGCGGCACGTTCGACGTGTCCATCCTGGAGATTGGCAAGGACGTCTTCGAGGTGCTGGCCACGGCCGGTGACACGTACCTGGGCGGCGACGACTTCGACGACCGCATCATGACGTGGATGGCGGACGACTTCCTCAACCGCACGCGCCTGGACCTGCGGCAGAACAAGTACTGCCTGCAGATGCTGAAGGACGCGGCGGAGAAGGCGAAGATCGACGTGGGCCAGTTCGGCACCGCGGACATCCTCTGCTCGGGCATCTGCCAGGACGCCAACGGCAACGTGATGGACCTGCGCAACACGCTCAACCAGGACCAGTTCAACCGGATGGTGATGGACCTGGTGCAGCGCACGTTCAAGGTCTGCGATGAAGCGCTGCAGAGCGCGCGGTTGACGGCGGCGGACATCGACGCGGTCATCCTGGTGGGCGGGCCCACGCGGCTGCCCATCATCCGCAACTCGGTGAAGCACTACTTCCAGCGGGAGCCGATGGAGGGCATCAACCCGGATCAGGTCGTGGCCATGGGCGCCGCGCTCCAGTCGCATGCGCTGCTGGACAGCAAGACGGAGACGTTCCTGGTGGACGTCACGCCGCTGACGCTGCGGATTGGAACCGTGGGTGGGTACACGGAGAAGATCATCGACAAGAACACGCCGGTGCCCATCGACCGGTCGAAGACCTTCACCACCAGCCGCGACGGGCAGGAGAAGGTGAAGATCCGCGTGTACCAGGGTGAGTCCAACCGCGCCGAGGAGTGCGAGATGCTGGGCGAGTTCGAGTTCTCGGGCTTCCGCATCGGGTATCGCGGCGAGGTGAAGATCGAAGTGACGTTCGAGATCAACACGGACGGTCTGGTGAACGTGTCCGCGTGTGACGTGGAGACGGGCCAGAAGACGTCCACGACGATCACGCTGTCGTCCGGCATGACGGAGGCGGACATCCAGCAGTCGATCCAGTCGAACCGCAACACGCGGCTCGCCGGCCACAACAGCAGCGACCTGCCCGCCGTGGCCAACTAGGCACCGCCGATGTCCGAGCCTTCCGATCCGAACTCAGGCGCGCCGCCAGGGCCCGCCGCCCCCCCGGCACCCGCGCGTCCAGCGACGCCCGCCCTGCCCCGGGTGACGGCCTCCATGCCCCCGGCCGTCCCGCCGGCGGCGCCCCGGCCTCCCACGGCGGCCCCGGTCGCCCGCGCCACGCCGCCCCCCGTCGCGCCCCCCCAGGCTCCAGCGGCGGCCCGGCCCGCGTCGGGTCAGGTGCCCGCGGTGCCTCCGGCGAAGCCCTCGTCGGGCCAGGTTCCTTCGGTGGCGCCTGCCGTGGGCGGCGTTCCGCCCGTGGCTCCGGCGACGGCTCGGCCCGCGTCGGGTCAGGTTCCATCCGTGGCTCCGGCGACGGCTCGGCCTGCGTCGGGTCAGGTTCCTTCGGTGGCGCCTGCCGTGGGCAGCGTTCCGCCCGTGGTTCCGGCGACGGCTCGGCCCGCGTCGGGTCAGGTTCCTTCAGTGGCGCCTGCCGTGGGCGGCGTTCCGCCCGTGGTTCCGGCGACAGCTCGGCCCGCGTCGGGTCAGGTTCCTTCCGTGGCGCCTGCCGTGGGCAGCGTTCCGCCCGTGGCTCCGGCGACGGCTCGGCCCGCATCGTCCAGTGGAGTTCCGTCCGTTTCTCCCTCGGGAGGAGCACCCACGACGGGGGCCCCTCCGCGTCCCACTCCCGCGGGCCTCGCGCCCATGGGGGCCGCTCCTCCTGGGACACCGCCGGGCATTGCCCCTGTGGGTGCCCCGGCCTCGGCACGGCCCACGGTGTCGGGGGTTCCGTCTGTTGGCGCCGCGTCCGTGCCGCCGGTGACGACCGCGCAGACCCGGCCCACCGCGACCGCGATTCCGGCCGTGGGCGCGGTGACCCCGCCTCAGGCTCCGGCGACTCCCGCCACGCCTCGCGCGACCGTGACCGCGATTCCGGCCGTGGGCGCGGTGACTGCTCCGCAGGCTCCGGCAACTCCCGTCGGTGCTCGCCCCACTGTCAGCGCGATTCCGGCCGTGGGCGCGGTGATTCCGCCCCAGGCGCCCGCCACGGCCCGGCCCACCACCACGACGCCGGCCGTGGGCGCGGTGACGCCTCCCGTGGCGCCCGCCACAGCCCGGCCCACCACCACGACGCCGGCCGTGGGCGCGGTGACGCCTCCCGTGGCTCCCGCGTCGACGCCTCGCATCGCACCGATCGGTCCGCCCACCGCGAGCGCTTCGCCCGCGATGCCCCCCGCCATGCCGCCGTCGGTGCCGAGCATCGCGTCCATGCCGACGCCGCCGCCCGTGGCTCGCGGGCCCTCGGCCGTGCCGACCATGCAGCCCCTGAGCCCGGTGATTCCGCCCGTGGCTCCCGCGGCCCGTCCGCCTTCGGTTCCCACCATCGCCCCTGCGGGTGCCCGGCCTCCGGCTCCTCCCGCCGCGCGCCCCATCCCCACCGTGGGTCCGGTGACGCCGCCGCCCGTCGCGGCCAGGCCTCCGGCTCCTCCCGCCGTCGCCGCCACACCGCCGCCGGTGCTCGCCGTCGGGCAGGTGGTCCCGCCCATCGCCCCGGCGACTCCCGCGCCGCCGCGCCCCGGCAACCGCCCCACCACGTCCCTGCCCGCGCTCGCGCCCGCCGGTTCTCCCCGTCCGCCGACGCCAGCGCCCGTGGCCCCGCCGCGTCCTCCCGCCGCCAGCACGCCTCCGCCGCCGCCCGCCGCCGCGGGGGGCCCGGCTCTCAGCCCGGAGCAGCTCGCGGACCTGGAGTCACGCTGCGCGAAGCTCGACCAGCTGGACTACTTCGAGCTGCTCGGCCTGGAGCGCACCGCCGTCCCCGGCGACATCAAGAAGGCCTTCTACAAAGAGAGCCGCGTCTACCACCCGGACCGCTTCTTCCATCTGGAGTCCAAGGCCCTCAAGGACCAGGTGAACGAGCTCTACAAGCGCGTCACCGAGGCCTATTACGTCCTGCGCGACGACACCAAGCGCAAGAAGTACCTCTCCGACATCGCCGGCCCGGACCGCGCTCAGAAACTGCGCTTCACCGACGCCTCCGAGTCTGAAACGAAGGCCGCCGCGAAGAAGGAGCAGGAAGAGCAGATCGGCACCCACCCCAAGGGCCGTCAGTTCTACACCCAGGCCCAGAAGGACCTGGAGTCCGGCAACCCTTCCGCCGCGGAGCGCAACCTCAAGATGGCGCTCACCTACGAGCCCGCCAACGCCCGCTACAAGGAAGCCCTCGCGGAAGCCCAGAAGCAGACCGCGGACAAGTCCAAGGGCGATTCCTCGTTCAAGATCCGCTAGCGGCCCCCAGGAGCCCACCCCATGGTCATCGACCTCATCCTCCTGGGCATGGTGCTGTTCTTCGGCATCCTCGGCGCCCTCTCTGGCGCCGCCCGGCAGGTGGCCAACTCCGTGGGGCTCGCGGCGGGCTACTTCGTCTCGCGCAAGCTCGCGCCCCTCGCCGGCCCCAAGCTCGCCGTAGCGCTGGGCTCACCGCTGCTCATCGGGACGCTCTTCGGCACGGTGCTCCTCTTCGTCGTCACGTGGCTCACCGTGCGCTACGCCCTGGGCGCGCTGCTGCTGCGCTTCCTCTCCGGCAGGGACTCCGACGAGCGCGGCCTGGACCGCACCCTGGGCTTCGTGCTCGGCGGAGGGAAGATGGCGGCCCTGTTCTGGGTCTGCCTGAGCGCGCTGACGTTCATGGAGCAGCACGTCGTCATCGCCGGCAAGCGCTGGGGCGTGGCCCCCAAGGACTCCGTCGCCTTCGACATGTCCCGCCGCTTCAACCTCTTCGAGCTGACCCAGTTCGCCCCGCTGGAGGACCTGGTCCAGGTGGCCCAGGCCGCGCACGACCCCGCCAAGGCGAAGAAGCTCCAGGAGGATCCGGCCTACAAGGCGCTGCGCAAGGACCCGCGCTTCCAGCTCGCGCTGTCGCACCGGGACCTGCAGGACGCGCTGGAGCGCGGCGACACGCGGGCCCTGTTGCGCAACGACGTGGTGCTCCAGCTCATCCAGGATCCGCAGGCGGCGGCCCGGCTGGGCGCCGCCGCCCGGGCCTCCGAGAAGCCAACGCCCGCTAAGCGTTGAGCTCCACGTCGTCCAGCGCCGCGAGCCGCGCCTTCACGAACTCCGCGTCCACCGTCACGTGGCGGTGCTTGCGCTCCGGCGCCTCGAACATGATGTCCGACATCACGTGCTCCAGGATGGAGCGCAGGCCGCGAGCTCCCAGCCCGCGCGACATGGAATAGCGCACCACCTCCCGCAGGCCACTCTCCGGGAACTCCAGCTCAATCTCATCCAGCGCCAGCAGCTCCTTGAACTCGCGGGTGATGGCATCCGGAGGCTCGGTGAGCACGCGCAGCAGGTCGGACTCGCCCAGCCGCTCCAGCTGCACCATCACCGGCATGCGGCCCAGGAACTCCGCCATCATCCCGAAGTCCACCAGCTGCTTGGTGGAGATGCGCTTCTCCTTGCGCTTCGCCCCGAGCGCATCCGCGCCAAAGCCCATGGCGCGGCCCCCCTCGTCGCCGAAGTCGTGCAGGTCGCTGAACGTGCCCGCGCAGATGAAGAGGATGTCGCGCGTGTCCACCTGCACGAAGTCACTCTTGTTCCACGCCTGCGTGACATTCATGGGCACGTGCACCTCGCGCCCTTCCAGCAGCTTCAGGAGCGACTGCTGCACGCCCTCACCGCCGATGTCGCGGCTGCCCGCGCCGTTGCGGGCGCCTTGCGTGCGGCGGGCAATCTTGTCCACCTCGTCGATGAAGATGATGCCCCGCTGGGTGTCCTCCACGGAGTGGTTCGCCTTGAAGAGCAGGTCGGACACCATCACCTCCACGTCCTTCCCGTAGTAGCCCGCCTCCGTGTACTCGGTGGCGTCCACGGTGGTGAACGGGACCTGGAGGATCTCCGCCAGGTTGCGCGCGATGTGCGTCTTGCCGCTGCCCGTGGGGCCAATGAGCAGGATGTTGGACTTCTTGATGAGGGACTGCCGGCGCATCCGCCGCGCCTGGATGCGCTTGAGGTGGTTGTGCGCGGCGATGGCCACCGCTCGCTTCACGACGTCCTGGCCGATGACGTACCTATCCAGCCGCTCGAAGATCTCCCGCGGGGTCAGTGGCGCTGCCTCTTCCCTGCGTGCGGACGACTCCATGTACCCTCCCCTTCTCTCCACTCGACCTCCCTGCGCTGCCCAGGTGGAAGGGTAGGAATTGGATGCTGACCGGCCCACCGGGGCTAGAGCCCGGAATGGGGCCCCTGCCCGCCTGCTTGCCCTGGGAACAGGCGGCTATTGAATGGATGGGGCGTTTCCGATAGTCCGGCCCCCCTCCCGTGTTCATGGGAGTTTCCACACCCCGCCGCGCGCTCCACCGGAGGCACGAAACAACGATGGCCGCTCCCTCCCCTCAGCACCGCTGGACCCTGGCCGATGCTCATGAGCTGTACGGCATCCGCAACTGGGGCTCGCCCTACTTCGGCATCAACGACAAGGGCCACGTGTGCGTCCACCCGGACGGGCCCGCCGCTCCGAGCATGGACCTCAAGGAGCTGGTGGACGAGGTCCGTCGCCGGGGCATCGGTCTGCCGCTGCTCCTGCGCTTCACGGACGTGCTGCGCCACCGCGTGGTGCACCTGAACAACGCGTTCAAGAAGGCCATCGCGGATCAGGGCTACAAGGGCCTGTACCGGGGCGTGTACCCCATCAAGGTGAACCAGCACCGCTACGTGGTGGAGACCATCATCGAGGCGGGCAAGGAGTACACCTACGGCCTGGAGGCCGGCAGCAAGCCGGAGCTGCTCGCCGTGATGGCGCTGCTGGACAGCGAAGACGCGCTCGTCATCTGCAACGGCTACAAGGACGAGGAGTACATCGAGACGGCGCTCTTCTACTCGCGCCTGGGCCGCAACGTCATCCTGGTGGTGGAGAAGCCCAGCGAGCTGCCCCTCATCGCGGAGGTGGCGCGCCGCACCGGCATCACGCCGCGGCTGGGCATGCGCGTGAAGCTGTCCACGCGCGGCGCCGGCAAGTGGGAGGCGTCCGGCGGTGACCGGTCCAAGTTCGGCCTGTCCTCGTCGGAGCTGATGAACTGCATCAGCTTCATGAAGGACGCGGGCCTGCTGTCCTCCTTCGAGCTGCTTCACTTCCACCTGGGAAGCCAGATCTCCAACATCCGCAACGTGAAGAACGCGCTGCGCGAGGTGGGCTGCTTCTACGTGGAGGTGGCTCGCCAGGGCGCGCCGCTGAAGTACCTGGACGTGGGCGGCGGCCTGGGCGTGGACTACGACGGCTCCCAGACGAACTTCGCCTCCTCCATGAACTACACGACGGAGGAGTACGCCAACGACGTCGTCTTCGGCGTGATGGAGGCCTGCGACCGCGCGGGCGTGCCGCACCCCACGCTCGTCTCCGAGTCCGGCCGCGCCGTCGTGGCGCACCACGCGGTGCTGGTGGTGGACGTGCTGGGCACCAGCGAGTTCGACCCGTCCCAGACGCCCGACAAGGTGGACGACAAGGCGCCCTCCGTGGTGCGCAACCTCTATTCGACGTTCCGCGAGGTCACGAACAAGAACGTCATCGAGGCCTTCCACGACGCGCAGGACGCCAAGGAGGAGAGCCTCCAGCTGTTCTCCCTGGGCCACCTGTCGCTGGAGCAGCGCGTGGCGGCGGAGAACCTCTACTGGGCCATCTGCCACAAGATTTTGCGCGTGGCGCGCGAGGCCGGGGAGATTCCGGAGGAGCTGGAGGCCCTGGAGAAGCAGCTGTCGGACACGTACTTCTGCAACTTCTCCGTGTTCCAGTCGCTGCCGGACTCGTGGGCCATTGATCAGCTCTTCCCGATGATGCCCATCCACCGTCTGGCGGAGAAGCCGACCCGGCGCGCGACGCTGGCGGACATCACCTGCGACTCGGACGGGAAGATCGAGCACTTCATCGACAAGCGCGAGGTGAAGGACGCGCTGGAGCTGCACGCGCTCAACAGCGACGACTACTACCTGGGCATCTTCCTGGTGGGCGCGTACCAGGAGATCCTGGGCGACCTGCACAACCTCTTCGGAGACACGCACACGGTGCAGGTGTCGCTGGCTCCGGGCGGCGGCTACCTCATCGACCACGTCGTCGCCGGGGACACCGTGACGGAAGTGCTCAACTACGTGAGCTACAACAAGGACGACCTCGTCGCGAAGCTGCGCAAGTTCACGGAGCTGGCGCTGCGCCAGGGACGCATCACCCTGGACGAGTCCCGCAACCTGCTGCGCGTCTACGAGGACGGCCTGTCCGGCTACACGTACCTGGAGCGCGAGGTGGACGCGACGTTCACCTCCGCCAGCCAGCTGCGCCTGCTGCCCGGCCCCGAGAACGGGGCGCGCACGCCCGTGACGCCCTCGGGGACCTGAAGTCCCTGACGGCTCAAGCCTCCGTCGGGACCGGTGCCTGTTCGCCGGTCTCGACGGATGTGTCGCTGAACGCGGTCTCCGTCGCGCGAAGGCGCAGCATCTGGAGCGTCTCCAGCTGTCCTTCAGCGCGCTCGGCGAGGAAGGCGAAGTCGAACCGCGCCAGACGCGGCTCCTTCGCGGCCACCTTCGCCAGGCTCCTCCACATGGACACGCGTCCGTGGGAGCCCACGCACAGGCCTTCCAGCTCCACCAGCCGGCTCAACGGTGAGTAGCGCAGCCAGGAGCCATTGAGCTTCAGCCGCGACAGCTTCTCCGTCAGCCACGCGCCGCCCACCTTCAGCGGATCCACGCGCGCCTCCACCGAGGACATCACCGACAGCAGCGTGGCGCGGTCCTGCTCCAGCAGCGGAATCAGCGTGGCCAGGTACTGGCCCACCGCATTGCTGCGGTTCTCGCGCTCGGTCCGCTTCGCGAGATCCAACCCCACGGTGGAGCCCAGCAGGTGGTCGTTGAGATAGATGCCCAGTCGCTTCAGATTCATGCCGAGTGCCCCTCCCCCGAGGCATCAGAGAACTTCTCGAGGGTGGGCACGGCGGCCACTTGCCGCACGCGGGGCTCGGAGGGCGGGCAGCCGACCGAGCCCCCTTACGACTGCTTCAGTCCGGATAGCCGAACGACGCCGTGACCTTCACGTCCGGGTGGAGGCTGCGCGCCACGGGACACTCGTGGGCGATCTTCTCCAGCATGGCGCGGTGCTCCGGCACGAGGCCGGCCGGCATCAGGATGGAAATCACCAGCTCGCCAATCTTGCGCGGCGGCGGGGTCATCCGCTTCTCCACCGTCGCGCGCACCTCGCCCAGGGTGATGCCCTCCTTGCCGGCCACCAGGTGCATGGTCGTCACGACACAGGACGCCAGCGCCGTGGCCACCAGGTCCGTGGGGGAGAAGCTGCCGCCGGTGCCGCCGTTGTCCTTCGGCGCCTCCGTGGGCAACGTCGCGCCGGACGGACCGTGCGTCACCTGCGTCTTCAGCTGGGGAGCACTCACCAGGGACATCACCACACCCGTCGCGGGCTGCTGACTCATCACCTTCTCCTTGGGACTTGAGGCCTGGGTTGGAAGAACTGCGCTCTAACGCACGAAGCTGTCGTGGGCCTTCGCATCCTTCTTGGAGGAGGGCGCGGCTTCCTCGACGCTCCAGTCCAGCGTCTTCATCAGCGACTTGCTGCGCTTCTTGACGTCCGCGTCCAGGAACTTCACCGCGTCGTCCATCTTGTCCATCAGGCGCATGGGCTTGCGCTTGTTCTTGGGCTCGCTGAACAGCGCGTGCGTGAGCCAGGGGAACACCGCCGTCACGTCGCAGTGCACGTACATGGAGCCCGTCTCCACCGCCTCCACGGACACCTTGCCCCAGGTGTGGCCCTCACCGGCCGGGCAGCTGGACAGCGCGCCGTTGTCCACCGGGTCCACGCAGAACTGCACGTCGATGTCGAAGCCCGACGTGGGGACGTTCAGGATCTGGTCCAGCAGCGGCTCGCCCTGGAGCGTGTAGTTCTTGGGCACGCCGCCGCCCAGGATCCAGATGGCCAGCTTCCCGCTGCCGTTGTGGCGGCAGTAGTGCTGCATGGCGGCCATGGAATAGACGTCGTCGTTGATGTCGAGCTCGAACTTGAACTCGTCACCCAGCAGGCGCTTCAGCTTCACGACGTTGAGGAAGATGGAGCCGTCCTGCACCGCGCCCACCCAGATGGGCACACCGTGCTTGTAGCAGGTGGACAACAGCGACGGCTGCTTCACGCCCAGCTGCTTCTCGATGCCGTAAATGGCCTTGCCCAGGAGGTAGTGGAACTCCGGGGTGGTCATCTTCCGCTGGAACTGCGGCTGCCGGAGGATGGCGGAGAAGAGGCGGTCGGTGTCGAGCAGCGCCTCTTCCCAGAAGCCCAGGTCGTAGATGCGGATGATGCGCGCCAGGCGGTACTGGAGGTCGCCCGCGTTGGGGTTCACCTCGCGGATGCCGTGGCCGATGATGCGGTGGGCGTCGTGGTAGAGGTTGGCGCCCGTGGTGGTGATGGCGGAGATGATGCCCTTCTCCACCAGCGGGATGAGGCAGGACTGGTGCAGGCCCGCGGGCGTCATGGCACCCGACAGCGTGAGGAAGATGGACGCGTCCTGCTGCACGGACTGCTGCATCAGCTCGAACGCGGTGCGCTCCTGGCGGCCCACGTAGGCGCTGAACGCGTGCGCGAGCAGCTCCGCCGGCTTCTCCTTGCCGGTGATGGGGCGCGGATCCGCCTTGCGCGCGTTCGCGTAGGCGGCGCGAAGGGTGGACTTCTTCGGGGTCGGGGTCGTCTTGGCCATGGCGCGGCGATCTAGCACCGCCGGCCTGCCAAGGGGAGGCCCGGCTCCAGCCCCGCCCTCCCTTGGGGCCGCCACCGGACAGGAACAAACCCCTCGCCGTGCGGATTCACACAGGGCCCGCTCTTCCGGCCCCTTCCCATGGGGACATGGCGTAAGAGTGCCCGCCTCGCCGCCCTCCGGAGGGTTCCACCGCCGTGATCGACCTGCATTCGCACACCACCGCCAGTGACGGCCAGTACCCGCCCTCGGAGCTGGTGGCGAGAGCCGCCGCCGCGGGAGTCACCGTCCTGGCCGTGACGGACCACGACACGGTGGCAGGGCTCCATGAAGCCCGGCAGGCCGCCGCAACGCATGGTGTCGAGCTGGTGCCCGGCATCGAGCTGTCCGCCTTCGTCTACGGCAAGGAGGCCCACATCCTGGGCCACTTCCTGCGCCCGGAGGACCCGGACCTCGCGCGCTTCGCGGACCGGCTGCGCGACGAGCGCACCCACCGCATGGAGGCCATGGTGGCCCGTCTGCGGGAGCTGGGCTTCCCGGTGCGCATGGAGCAGGTGCGCAAGGTGGCCGGGGACGCGCAGCTGGGGCGGCCCCACCTGGCGCGGGTGCTGGTGGATCAGGGCTGGTGCATCGACGTGAAGGCCGCGTTCGACCGCTTCCTGGGCACGGGCCGCGCGGCGTGGGTGGAGCGCTTCAAGCTGGACGGCGCGGAGGCCATCCGGCTCATCCGCAACGCGGGCGGCACCGCGACGCTGGCCCACCCCAGCTCCTCCAAGATGGAGCGCTCGGAGATTCAAGCGCTGGCGAAGGCGGGCCTCTCCGGCCTGGAGATCCTCAGCGTGGACCACAACCCCTCGGTGCGGCAGAAGTACCTGGCGCTCGCGGCGGAGCTCGACCTGGTGCCCACCTTCGGCAGTGACTTCCACGGCGAGGCGGTGGCGCCCGACCACCGCCTGGGCGTCGCGGCCATGTCCCCGGAGCTGTTCCAGAAGCTGCGCGCCCGCGCGCCTTCGTCCCGGCCCGTCTGACTACGGCCGGGGCTGGGCCTTGAAGCGGCTCGTCACCGCGGTGAGGCCTTCGGCCACGGCCTGGAGGTCCTGGGCGATGCGCGTGGTGCGGCCGGTGGCGTCCACGCCCTGCTTCACCAGGTCCGCCACGTTGCGCGCGCCCTGCACCGCCTGCTCGCTGGACTGACGCTGCTGGCGGGTGGCGATGGTGATTTGACGCGCCGCCTCGCTGGTGCCGCGCGCCAGCTCCACGATGCGCAGGAAGACGGCGGAGGCCTGCTCGGCCACCTCCACGCCCCGGTCGCTGGTCGCCATGCCCACGCGGGCCTTGGACGCGGCCTCCTCGCCGGAGTCCTGCACCTTCTCCACGATGCGGGCGATGTCGCGCGCGGACACGGACACGTTCTCCGCCAGCTTGCGCATCTCCGCGGCCACCAGGGAGAAGCCCCGGCCCACGTCGCCCGCCTTGGTGCCCTCCAGCGCCGCGTTGAGCGCCAGCAGGTCGCTGCGCTCCGCCACCTGGTTGATGACCTGGGCGATCTTGGAGACCTGCTGCAGGTCCTTGTTCAGCCCCACGATGGCGTCCGCCACGCCCTTGGACTCCGTGCGGATGTCGTTGATGCCGCCCACCACCTGCGCCACCACCGCCATGGCCTCCGCCACCGCGTCATGGGTGCGCCGCGCGCTGGACTCCACCACCTCCGTGGACGAGGAGATCTGCTCGGCGGTGCGGGAGAGCTCCTCGAACGTGGCGGCGATCTGCTGCGCGTACGCAGCCTGCTGGCTGATGACGTGCTCCTGATCCGCGGAGGCCCCCATCAACCCGCGCGACGCGCTGGACAGCTGCTCGGTGCGGGTGACGAGCTCCATCACCGTGGAGCGCAGCGTGCTCAGCATCTCGTTGAAGGAGGTGGCCATCTGCCGCACCTCGCCAGCGGCGGACACGTCCAGCTCGCCCCGGAAGACGTCGCCCCGGGCCACCTCACGCGCCACCTGCGTGACGCGCGACACGGGGTCGGCGATGGCGCGGCTGATGATGACCGCCAGCCCCAGGCCCAGCACCGCGGCGCCCAGATAGCCCATGAGCGAATAGCCCTCCGTCGCCTCCAGAGCCGCCTTCACCTCGTGGGTGCCGAAGCCCGCGCGGTACACGAGGCCATTGCTCTCACAGCGCACCACGACCTGATCCGAATCCGTCAGCCGAGCCACCGTGCACGCCCCCGGCTTGAGCTCCTTCGGCTGAAGGGACCCTTCCGGCACCTGGCCGCGCACGGCGATCACGGTGCCGTCCGCGCGGGACAGCTCCTGGAACGTCAGCGTGAAGCCGCCGGATTCGACCTGGTTGAAGACCTCGTCGCGGCGCGCGCGGGCGTCCGGCGCCGTTTCAGGCAGCGCGAGCGAGGGGTGCCGCACCACCAGCGTCCCCAGCGTCACCGCCCTGCCGGCGAGCACTTCCAGGCCCGCCGCCTTCTGCCGCGCGGGGAAGTACACCCCGGTGAAGAACACCACCGCGAGGCACGGAAGCAGCACCGCGATCGCCACCTGCATCCGCAAGGTCAGCCGGCCCCACATGTCGACGACTCCCCAGGCGATGAAGGCAGAAAGGACAGCCCGCAGACGCTAGGCGTGGTTTCCCCACAGCGTCAAACGGGCCCCGGTCCAGGCCCAGGAGCCGCGGGGCGGACACGGGCGCCCGCTGATCCACCGCCCGTCCGGGAGCAGGCGTCCGGGCAGCGCGGTTTCGGCCGTCTTCTCAAGGGGTTGGCGGGCCCGGCGCGGGGGTGTTTCCCTTTGACACGACGCCAGCGGTGTCGTTAGGGTCCGCGCCCGATGACAACACCCCTCGCCCCGTACCTGCCGATGGCGGTGGTGCTCCTGCTGGCCGGTGTCCTGGGGATGCTCATCCCCCAGGTCACCACCCGGCTGGGCCCCAAGCGCCCGAGCAGCACCAAGTCGGCCCCCTTCGAAGCAGGCTCCGAGTCGAGCGGTCCCGCTCGCCAGCGCTTCGCCGTGAAGTTCTACGTCATCGCACTGCTCTTCATCGTGTTCGACGTGGAAGCGGTGTTCCTGTACCCCTGGGCAGTGAACTTCCAGGCGCTCGGCTGGTTCGGCTACGTGGAGATGCTGGTTTTCGCGTCGACCCTGCTCGTGGGCCTTATCTACGTCTGGAAGAAGGGCGCTCTCGACTGGGAGAGCTGAGACATCACCATGGCTGACACCGACATCGCGCCGATCATGACCACCCGCCGGGACGAAGCCATGGGCTTCTTCCAGAAGCTGGTGTCCAAGGGCCTGGGCTGGGCCCGCAAGTACTCGCTGTTCACCTACCCGTACGCCACCGCGTGCTGCGGCATGGAGTACATGTCCGTGGCCGCCAGCCGCCACGACATCTCGCGCTTCGGCGCGGAGTTCCCGCGCTTCTCGCCGCGCCAGGCGGACCTGCTGATGGTGGTGGGCACCATCAACCTGAAGCAGGCCCCCATCCTCAAGCGCGTCTACGAGCAGATGACCGAGCCCAAGTGGGTCGTGTCCTTCGGCGTGTGCGCGTCCTCCGGCGGCTTCTACGACAACTACGCGGTGCTCCAGGGCATCGACCGCATCATCCCGGTGGACGTCTACATCCCCGGCTGCCCGCCGCGCCCGGAGCAGGTGCTGGACGGTCTGATGCTGCTGCAGGACAAGATCGGCAACCAGGTGCACCGGCTGCGCGACCCCGGCGAGCCCAACGAGACCGCGGCGCACCACGCCCGCATGCTCGCCGCCGGCAAGTAGTCACACCGCTTTCGCTTCACCCCACGGGCCCCGTGCCGCCTCTCACGAAGAGGCTGGTGACGGGGCCCGAGGCGTTTTTTGGGGCCTACCAGCGGTGGTACGCGGGGTGGCCTTCCTTCACGGCGACGAAGGTGCCCCGGCAGGTGGCCGTCACCTTGCCATTCTCGCCGGTGAGGGTGCCCTCCACGACGACGCGGTCGCCCTCGATGGACACGGGCTTCGCGGACAGGTGCACGGGGCCCATGGGCGTGGGGCGCTTGAGCACGATGGCGTAGTCGGCGGTGACGGTGCACGGCGGGGTGGCCGCGCCCTGCGCCTTCATCAGGTGGTACGCCGCCGTCCAGTTGCAGTGGCAGTCCAGCAGCGCGCCGATGATGCCGCCGTTGAGCACGCCCGGGAACGCCTGGTGGTGCTCCTCCGGCGTCCAGTCCGCGACGACGAGGTCACCCTCCACGCGGCTGCGGATGCGCAGCCCCTTGGGGTTGGCCGGGCCACACCCGAAGCAGGCGTTGTGGGGGGCGTACGTTTCCTGGAGGCCGCGAGTCGTTTCGGTCGTCGACATGGCCGGCGACTCTACGTGAGGCGGACTCCGGTGCGCGCTCCGTCGCGTCGTCCAGCCAGTCCGCCAGCGCTCGCGCGTCCGCCCCTTCACAGTCACCCATGCAGGTGCGGCGCACGCTGCCATCCGCCTGCGGCCGGTCCACCACCCAGCGCTGGCCGTCGAAGGCGCCGGTGTCCTTCTCGCGCAGCACCGCCGTGCCCGCGTCGTCCCCCATCTCCACCACGCCGTCCGGGCGCAAGCGGTACGCGTCGAAGGTGCGCGGCGCGCCCGGCCAGTGGCCCGGGTCGAACACCTCCGGGCTCACGTGCGTGTAGCCCGTCTCCGCGTACAGCGGCGTGAGCGGACGCGCCTCGCCACGCAACAGCGGCCCGAGCGACGCCCCGTCAGACTCCGGCAGCGCGGACAGACCGGACAGCTCCAGCAGCGTGGGGCCCACGTCCACCAGCCGCGCCAGCGCGTCCACCTGCGCCGGGCCCGCGCCACGGCCGCCAGGCATCTTCACCGCGAGCAGGATGCGGTTCTCCTCGTCGCCCAGCCGGGCGCCGTGCACGGACGTCGCGCCCGCCAGGTCCGGCCGGTCCGCGTGGAAGCTCTCGCCGTGGTCGGACATCAGCACGATGAGCGCGTCGTCGTAGCGCCCGGAGGCCCGCAGCGCGTCCAGCAGCGTCCCCACCTGCGCGTCCGCCTGCGCGATCAATTCGTCGTAGAGCCCCTCCGCGCCCGCGCGGTTCCACGCCCCCTTCGCTCCCGGGCTCACCGGCGCGAAGTGCATGCGCAGCCGGCGCTCCAGCGGCTCGGAGGAGGACACGTAGCGGCGGTAGAACGGGTACACCGGGTCGCCCGGGAAGTGCGCCGCCGTGGCGTGGAAGGCGAAGAGCAGCGGCCCCTCCCCTGCTTCCGCCACGAGCCCGTCCGACAGCCGCCGGGCATAGCCCATGGGGTCGTGGATGCCGGCCAGCGCGCGGTTGTCGATGAACTCGGGCACCCACTCGGCGCCGGCCGGGTTGTCCGCGAACAGGCCCAGCGCCCGGTAGCGCAGCTTCTCCAGCGCGAAGTTGATCGCGCCGCGCGGAGGCTGCCAGCGCGTGGCGAAGCCGGAGGCCGGCCCCTCGAAGTGGAAGCGCGAGCAGTCCGTGGCGAACACCGTGCGCCAACCGGCGTCCGTGAAACGCTGCGCGAAGGTGGGCGCCAGCACGAGCCGCGCGTCGGGCGTCAGCGGGTAGCGCACGCCCGTGCGGTACGGCCAGCGCGCGGTGAGCAGCGAACGCCACGCGGGCTCCGTCTGCGCCACCGGCGTGTAGGCCTGGGTGAAGAGCGTGGCGTCCTGGAGGAAGCGCTCGACCTGGGGCGCGACGCCATGCCCTGTCGCGCCCAGCCGGTCCGGCCGGAACGCGTCGATGCCGATGAGCACCACCAGCGGCTGCCGGACGGAGGGCTCGACCCGGCGCACCGTCACCGCCACCGCCAGCACCACGACGACGCCCGCCACCACCGCCCACGCGGCGCGCTCCGCCCGGAGGGCCGCCGGACCGCCAGTGGTCGCGAACCGCCGCAGCCCCCGTGCGCCGCGCCACGCCAGCACGGCCAGATGGACCGCCACCCACGCTCCGGCCGCCGCGCGCGCCTGCCACGGCTCTCCGTGATCCACCAGCCACGCCAGCACCGGCCGCACCGCCGGCAGGTCGTCAAAGAGGGCGGGCCGCGCGAGCGCCCGGTCCCAGGACCAGAACAGCAGCAGCCCCACCCAGTGCGGCACCATCAACGCCAGCGCCACCCACCCACCCCGCCGCGTCCAGGCGGAAGTCAGCACCGCCGCGCCAAGCCCCAGCAGGCCGCCCGCCACCATGTACACGGCGACCACGCGCAGGATGACGCCGGGCAGCAACGGCCGGACCGCCGCCGCCAGCGCCGCGTAGGGGCCGTCCAGCGGGATGTCCACGCCCACCACACCCGCCTTGAGCAGCCAGACGGTCTCGGCGGCGAAGAGCAGCAGCCCCAACAGGGAACCAAGGGCCAGGCGCCCCGAGGCGGCACGGAGGAAGGAGGCGACGGTCCGCACGGACATGCCTCCAGCCTCTACCCCGTCCGGGCATTCCCATGCCAACTCTGTGTTCTTCCGGGCTTTCAGGGAACACCTGATGTGCATGTCACACACTGTCGGTGCAAGATGGCGTCTTCACTGTTCCTGACCGCCGCTTCCCTCGGCCCGGGGGGGCCCACTCCCATGTCATCCAGCGCCACGCCCAGCGACAGCCTGCAGGAGTCCGTCCGGCGCGCGCTCGACATGGAACGGCAGTCCAATGGACGGCACCTGGCGTGGGTCCGGCTGGGCGCGGTGGGCGTGCTGTTCTCCATGGCCGTGTACCTGGGCCGGGTGCGCGAGCTGCACGACTGGGACGTCTATCTGGCGCCCTTCGCGCTGTACCTCGTGTGCACCACCATCGTGGCCGTGGCGGTGACGGCCTCCGCGCGCATCGCCCGCTGGGCGTCACTGTCCGTCGCGTTCGTGGACGTACCCGCCGTGTACTGGCTGCAGCACCTGGCGCTGCCGGTGTCCCCGTCGCCGGGTGGCGTGGCCGGCTTCACGCTGGGCATCTTCGCGGCGCTGGTGCTGCTGTCCGCGCTGAGCCTGAGGCGGCCCGTCACCCTGCTCGTCACGCTCATCGCCATCCTCGCGGAGGTGGAGCTCCAGCGTCAGGCCTCCATCGGCGGAGGCGCGCAGGTGGCCGGCGCGGTGATGCTGGCCATGACGGCCGCGGGTGCCTCCCGACTCCTCCAACGCATCCGCTTCCTGTCCGCCGCGGTCACCCAGGAGGAGCTCCAGCGCGCCCGGCTGGGCCGCTACTTCTCCCCCGCCGTCGCCGAGCGGCTCCAGGACCGTGACTCCCCCGTCCCGGAGCTGCGCGAGGTGTCCGTCCTCTTTGCGGACGTCCGCGACTTCACCTCCTTGAGCGAACGGCTGCCACCCGAGCAGGTGGTCACCATCCTCAACGAGTACTACGGCCGCATGGTGGAGGTGGTGTTCCGCCACGGCGGCACGCTCGACAAGTTCATCGGGGACGCACTGATGGTGTACTTCGGCGCCCCCCTGCCGGACGCACACCACGCCCGGAGCGCCACCCGGTGCGCGCTGGACATGGTGCGCGAGTTGGAAGCCGTCAACGCCGAGCGCGCCGCCCGGGGAGAACCCGGCCTGCGCATGGGCGTGGGCGTGCACACGGGGCCGGTGGTGCTGGGCAACATCGGCTCGCCGTTCCGGCGCCTGGAGTACACGGCCATCGGCGACACGGTGAACCTGGCCAACCGCATCGAGCGGCTGACCAAGGGCTTCGGGGTGCCGGTGCTCGTCTCCCTGGCGACCCGCGAGCGGGCGGGTGACGCCTTTCGCTGGGCCCCCGCCCCCACCGCGCTCGTCCCTGGCAAGAGCCAGCCCGTGGTGACCTTCATCCCCGAGCCCGCCGAGGACGCCCCGGTGCTGGGTCCGGACGTGGCCGCCTGAGCCCTTCCGTCCGCCGTGCCCAGGCAGGCAGGGGGTGGATCGCGACGCGGGCTGCTGGACCACCTAAGTGGCCTACACGGTTGAGGGTTTACGTTGACGCCTCACGCGAACGGTCCTTATAAAGCCGCGGTTTCCTCTGTCGTAGATCGAGGCCCCCCTTGAGCATTTTCGCGTTGGACCGGGTCGCCGCCCAGTTCCCCGAAGCGGTCGCGGAGCGCTATGTCGACCGCGCCGGCGGAGCCTGGGCCGTCATTCATGCGGAGTGGCTTCCGAAGGTCGCCACCTTCCTGAAGATGGACCCCGAGCTGGACTTCAAGCTGTTCGGCTCCGCGGACGCCGTGGATCGCCTGCACCTGGCGGAGAGTGATCCGCGCTTCGAGGTCGTCTACTTCCTCTATTCGCTCAAGCGGAAGGAGCACGTGCGCCTGAAGGTGCGCGTGACCGAGACCCGCCCGGAGCTGCCCTCCCTCACGCCGCTGTACCGCGGCGCCAACTGGTGGGAGCGGCTGGTGTTCGACTTCTACGGCATCCGCTTCACGGACCACCCGGACCTGCGCCGCATCCTCCTGTACGACGAGTTCCAGGGTCACCCCCTGCGCAAGGACTACGCGCTGCGCGACCGCCAGCCGCTGATCCCCGAGCGCCCCATCAAGGACATCTTCCGCGGCCCCGGCACCAGCGGCGTCGCCTGATCGAGACCTCACCATGTCCGACAGCCACAACACCGACGCGCAGAAGCCGCACAACCCCGACACCGATGGGCTCGCCCACGAGGAGTCGGAGCTGGAGTCGCACTTCCAGACGAAGAACATGGTCATCAACATGGGCCCCTCCCACCCGGCCACGCACGGCACCGTGCGGCTGAAGGTGGAGCTCGAGGGTGAGACCATCGTCAAGATCGACCCGGAGATCGGCTTCCTCCACCGCGGCTTCCAGAAGAGCTGCGAGAACGTCACCTGGACGCAATGCCTGCCGTACACGGACCGGCTCAACTACCTGTCCGCGATGATGAACAACTTCGGGTTCCTCAACGCCGTGGAGAAGCTCATCGGCCTGGAGATCCCCGAGCGCGCCCAGTACATCCGCGTCATCGGCAGCGAGCTGCACCGGCTCACCGACCACCTGACGTGCGTGGGCGCCACCGGCCTGGAGATGGGCGGCTTCGCGCCGTTCCTCTACGGCATGGAGGCCCGCGAGCTCATCCAGGACCGCGTCACGGAGCTCACCGGCGCGCGCCTCACCACCAGCTTCGGCCGCGTGGGCGGCATGAACCGCGACCTGCCGGAAGGCTGGTCGGAGAAGGTCAAGAAGACGCTGGACCGCACCGAAGAGCTGCTCGTGGAGATGGACGGGCTGCTCACGCGCAACCGCATCTTCGTGGACCGCACCAAGGGCACCGGCGTCATCTCCGCCGAGGACGCCATCGACTACGGGTGGACGGGCCCCGCGCTGCGCGCGTGCGGCGTGGATCACGACCTGCGCAAGGTGCAGCCGTACTGGGTCTACGACCGCTTCAACTTCGACGTGGTGGTCGGCGAGCACGGCGACAACTACGACCGCTACCTCGTGCGCCTGGAGGAGATGCGGCAGTCCATCAAGATCATCCGCCAGGCCCTCGACACCATCCCCGCGGGCCCCATCATCGTGGACGACTGGCGCATCGCGCTGCCGCCCAAGCCCGAGGTGTACGGCACCATCGAAGGCGTGATGGCGCACTTCAAGCTGGTGATGGAGGGCATCCAGGTGCCCCCCGGTGAAGTCTATGACGCGACGGAAGCGTCCAACGGCGAGCTGGGCTGGTACCTGGTGAGCGACGGTCGCGGCCGTCCGTACAAGGTCCACGTGCGCGCCCCGGGCTTCCCGGTGCTGGCGGCGCTGCCGCACATCATCCAGGGCAAGATGCTCGCGGACCTCGTTCCCACCTTTGACACCATCAACATGATCGGCGGCGAGGTCGAGCAGTGAGCGACAACGACACGAAGAAGCCCACCGGTGACGCGCAGACGCCCCCCAAGGGCGCGCCCACCGACACGCCCGCGGCCAAGATTGGCTCGGAGCCGTCCAACCCGCCCGCCGGCGCGAAGCTGGACAATCCGCCAGCGGCCGCCAGCGGCCCCACCGGCACGCCTCCGCCCAAGCCGGCGGCGCCTCCGGCCGGTGGCCCTCCGCCCAAGCCGCAGCCCAAGAACCCGGGCTTCGTGACGGCGGTCATCGACGGACGCGAAGTCGTGGTGAAGCCGGGGACGAACATGATCGAGGCGGCCAAGTCGGTCGGCTCGGAGATCCCCTACTACTGCTACCACCCGCGCCTCTCCATCGCGGCCAACTGCCGCATCTGCCTCATCGAGGCGTCCAACGCGCCCAAGCTCGTCCCCGCCTGCCAGACGCCCATGGCCGAGGGTCAGGTCATCAAGACCACGACCCCCAAGGTCAAGGAGCAGCAGCGCGCGGTGATGGAGTTCCTGCTGCTGAACCACCCGGTCGACTGCTCCATCTGCGACCAGGCCGGTGAGTGCAAGCTGCAGGACTACTACATGAAGTACAATTACAAGCCCTCGCGCCTGGAGGGCACCAAGGCCCTCAAGCACAAGCGCAAGGTGCTGGGGCCTCACGTGGTGCTGGATCAGGAGCGCTGCATCATCTGCACGCGCTGCGTCCGCTTCATGAACGAGATCCCGAAGGAGCCGCAGCTGGGCGTCTTCGGCCGTGGCAGCCACGAGCGCATCGACGTCTTCCCGGGCAACGAGCTGAACAGCAACTACTCGCTGAACACCGTGGACGTGTGCCCGGTGGGCGCGCTGCTCTCCCGCGACTTCCGCTTCAAGGCGCGCTCCTGGTTCCTGTCCGCCACGCCGTCCGTCTGCACGGGCTGCTCGCGCGGCTGCAGCATCTCCGCGGACTGGATGTCCCAGGACACCTACCGCTACCGCCCGCGTGAGAACGAGGCCATCAACAAGAGCTGGATGTGCGACCAGGGCCGCCTGTCGTACAAGGACCTGAACGTGGGCCGCGTGCTGTCCGCCCGAGTGGGCCGCGGCCTGCAGGCCCCCGGCACGGTGCAGCCGGTGCTCACGCGCAAGGACGCCGCGCTCGGCGCGGTCAAGGCGCTCAAGCCGCTCGCGGGCTCCAAGCAGCTCGCGGTGCTGGCCTCGCCGCTTGCGTCCAACGAGGACCTGCTCGCGGGCCTGACGTTCGCCAAGACGGTGCTGGGTGTCACCAGCGTGTTCGTGGGCGGCCGGCCTCAGGGCAAGGCGGACCACTACCTGATGACGGCGGACAAGAACCCCAACCGCCAGGGCCTGGCGCTCATCGCCAAGGGCCTGGGGCTGTCGCTCAAGGGCTTCGAGGAGCTCACCCCCGCCATCAACGCGGGCCAGGTGAAGGCGCTCTACGCGGTGGGCACGGAAGTCCCCACGGACGCGGCCGCCTTCGCGGAAGTCGCCGCGAAGCTGGAGGTGTTCGTCGCCCAGGCGCAGAACGATTCCCCGGTGACGGCGCAGGCCACGGTGCTGCTGCCCGCTTCGGCGCACATCGAGGACGAGGGCACGTTCACGCAAGCGGACGGCATCACCCAGCGCTTCCGCAAGGCGTACCCCTCCAAGGGGGACGCGGTGCCGCACTGGAAGTGGGCCACGGAGCTGACGCGCGAGCTGGGCGGCGAGGCCGCCGCGGCTTCCGCGCGCGACGTGTGGCGGGCGCTCTCCGGGCAGGTGTCCGAGTTCGCCGAGTTCAACTGGGACAAGGCCTCTCCGCCGGACCGGGAGAAGCCGGGCATCAATCCGCTGCCGTCGGGAGCCGACGGCCGTCCGCCGGGCTACCGTGAGTTCGGCGCGCCGCGCGTGAGGGGCATCTGACCATGAGCCGTATCCTGACCATGCTGTTCGCCATGGCCTTCATCGTCTTCGCCATCGCTGGCGGAGTGGCCTCGGCGTATCTGGTGGGCTACCTGGCGGAGGAGTACCTCTTCGAGGGTGCCAGCCGCCTGACGAACATCATCTTCCTGATGCTCGTCTTCGTGATGATCACCGCGACGCTGCTCACGCTGGCGGAGCGCAAGTGGTCCGCGTTCATGCAGGACCGCGTGGGCCCCAACCGCGCGCGCCTGTCCGCCATCCCGGGCCTGGGCAACCGCTCCCTGGGCGGCATCCCGCACATCATCACCGACGTGCTGAAGATGCTGACCAAGGAGGACTTCGTCCCCGGCACCGCCAACCGCTTCCTGTTCAACCTGGGCCCCATCCTCGCCTTCGCGCCGGTGTTCGCGCTGTTCGCGGTGGTGCCGGCCGGGCCCACGGTGAACGTGTTCGGCAAGACGGTGGACATGGTCGTCGCCACGCCGGACTTCGGCATGCTGTACCTGCTCGCCATCGCGTCGCTCGCCGTGTACGGCACGTCGCTGGCCGGCTGGTCCTCCAACAACAAGTTCGCGCTGCTGGGCGGCGTGCGCGCCTCCGCGCAGATGATCAGCTACGAGGTGGCGCTGGGCCTGTCGCTGGTGGGCCTGTTCCTGGCCTTCTCCTCCGTGCAGCTGCCCACGCTGGTGGGTGACGTGGGCAACGCGCTCGTGTCCGGCACCGGCCAGGCGAAGTACCTGTGGCGCACGGACGGCGGCTTCGACCTGGGCCTGCCGGCGTGGGGCATCTTCATCCAGCCCCTGGGCTTCATCGCCTTCTTCGTGGCGTCCTTCGCGGAGACCAAGCGCGCCCCGTTCGACGCTCCGGAAGGCGAGTCGGAAATCATCGGCTACTTCGTGGAGTACTCCGGCATGAAGTTCGGCATGTTCATGATCTCCGAGTTCGTGGAGGTCGTGGTGCTGGCCGGCGTGACGGCGTCGCTCTTCTTCGGCGGGCACCACCTGCCCTTCGGCGGCGAGTGGCTGGCGGCGCAGCCCTTCTTCCAGGAGCACGGCTGGGTGTACGGCACGCTGCTGGGCACGGTGTTCTGGATCAAGGTCATCCTGCTCATCTGGGTGCAGCTGGTGATCCGCTGGACCTTCCCGCGCTTCCGTTACGATCAGATCCAGAACCTGGGCTGGAAGATTTTGCTGCCCGTGGGCCTGGCCAACGTGTTCATCAGCGGCGCGCTGGTGCTGTGGGATCCGTCCCTCCAGGCGCTGGGCGTGGTGGGCCTGCTGGAGATCGGCTTCGTGATCGCGCTGACGATGACCTCGGGTTCCAAGGCGGCGGACGCGCACGACGCGGCGCACGGCCACGGGCACGACGCGCACGGCCACGGAAGCGATGCGCACGGCCTGCCGGCGCACGCGGACCCCCACTCCCACTCCCCGGCGGGCGCGCACTAGCGCGGTCCGGAAGCGAGACAAGACACCATGGCGTTCAATGCTTCCCAGGACCCGCGCACGGACCTCCGCGAGCGGATGTACATCCCGGAGCTGCTGCGCGGTCTGGCCATCACGACCAAGCACTTCTTCCGCAACATGTTCGGCACGCGCGACCCCAACCCCCAGGTTGTGGACCGCACGGGCATGAACCTGATGACCACGGTGGAGTACCCGGAAGAGAAGCCCATCTATCCGGAGGGCTACCGCGGTCTGCACCGGCTGGTGCCGCGCGACGACGGCAAGCCGCGCTGCGTGGCTTGCTACATGTGCGCGACCATCTGCCCCGCGCAGTGCATCTACATCGAGGCGGGTGAGTACGAGCACGCGTCCGCGGACTCCGAGTCGGCGGTCATCGAGAAGTACCCCACCCAGTTCGTCATCGACGAACTGCGCTGCATCGTGTGCGGCCTGTGCGTGGAGGCGTGCCCCAAGGACGCCATCCGCATGGACACGTACATGCACACGCCGTCCGAGTACAACCGGCAGAACTTCGTCTACGACATCCCGAAGCTGCTCAAGGGCCCGCCGGTGTCGCACCCGTCCGACCCGTGGAACAAGCGCGACAGCTCCTCGGAGCCGCACCACGTCCACAAGGAAGCGCACACGCGCGTCGGTGAGGGACACGCGGACCACGGCCACGCCAAGCAGTTGGGCGCGGGCCACGGCCACGCCAAGGCGAGCACCGGGCACGCGGTGGTGACGCAGCAGGGTCCCATCCAGGTGACGAAGTTCATCAAGTAGTCCTTTGTTTCGCACCGCGTGGGGCGGGCCGTCCGCCGCCCCTTCGCACGCATCCCGGCCCGCCTCCTTCCCGCTGGATTGGGAAGGGCGGGCCGAAGCCTTTTCTGGGGGCATGTGGTGATGCTGCACCTCTTCAATGCGCATGGTGCCTGCCTGGCACGGGGAGCCCCGCCGTGAAGCGCTACCGGATGTCGGTGTGCAAGGGCTCCAGCTGCCGCGCGGGCGGCTCGGACGCGGTGCACGTGGCGGCGCGCGAGGCGCTGGCGGAGAAGGGCCTGCAGTCGCGCTGCGAGCTGTACCGGGGCGGCTGCTACGGCTTCTGCCACATGGGGCCCAACGTGGTGGTGCGCGAGGACACGGGCCGCAAGCGAGACCCGCTGTCCCCGGAGGACTACCAGCTCATGGGGTGGCCCGGAGAGGTGTACTACTCCGGGATGACGGCGGAGAAGATGCGCCGCGTGGTGGCCGAGCACATCCAGGACGACGCACCGGTGCGCGAGCTGTTCGGCCAGCCGGACTCCGGCGACGACGACTGATGCTCAGGAGGTGGGCCGTGCTTCGCGCATCCCGTTCTCCCCTCCTCCTGCCGGGTCTCGTGGGCCTGCTGGTGCTGGGTGCGTGTTCGCGGCCCGCGGCCCCGGCGCCCCTGAAGGTGCTCGGCGCGCATGCGGATGCGGACAGCCCCCGCGTCGTGGGCGCGGCGCTCGTCCGGGACGGGGATTCTCGCGAGGAGCTGCTGCGGCGCCATCCCCGTGTCGAGCCCGACGCGGCGCTGACGTCCACTCTGAAGGCCATCCTCGCGGACTCCGGGCAGCGTCTGCGATGGAGCGCGGCCCTCGCGGAGGACCTGGAGTGTGACAACGGCGACGTCCGCTTCCGGATCCAGGTGCGGGTACCGCCCGCGTGCCGGGAGCGCGCGTGTCCCGTGCTCGCCTTCTACACAACGGGCTGTCCCCGGCCGGACTACCACTGGCGCCCGGAGTTCTTCCTCCGCGCGGGCTTCATCTTCGCGGAGCCCGCGGTGCGGGGCACCAAATGCTCCGAGGACTGGGCCCGCGCGGACAACGGGCCGCTGCGCGTGGCGGCCGCCACGGACCTGGAGGCCGCCAGCCGCTGCCTGCGCCAGCGCTTCACCCGTGATGGCGTGGCCCCCAGGTTGGGCATCCTCGGGTGGAGCTACGGAGGCAACCAGACGCTGGTGGGCATGACGCGCTTCGCGGGCAGCTACGATGCGGGCTTCGCCTTCGCGGCCAAGACGGACCTGGCCTCATTCCTCTCCCAGACGACGCCAGAGCTGCGCGGTGCCAGGGCCTCCGAATACGGCGATCCGGAGCGGGACGCGGAGCGGCTTCGCGTCATCTCCCCCGTGACCTGGGTGGACCGCGTGGAGGCCCCCATCACCCTGATGCTGGGCGCGAGAGACCCCAAGGTGTCGCTGTCGGACGCGGACGTCTTCGTGCGCAAGCTCCGGGCGAGGGGCCAGGACGCGACCCTGATGATCATCCCCGAGCACGCGCACCTCACGGAACGCCCGGAGGAGATCGCCTTCGAGCACGCCCACCTCCTCCAGTTCTTCACCACGCGCTTCGGTGTGCCCCTGAAGGTCGACACGCAGCCCTGACGGGCTGCCTAGCGCACGTCCGTGCTGCGCCGGCCCCAGCGGATGACGCCGTCCCAGTCCTCGGGCGGCGGGGCCTGGATGAGGCGCTGGCAGCGCTGGACGTAGACGCGGGCCACCGGGTCGCCGTGCTCCACGGTGCAGCGGCGGAACAGCTCCTGGGCCACGATGAAGTCGCGCCCGTAGTAGGCGGTGAGGGCCTTCTCGTAGAGGGCGATGCCGGCCTGCTTCTCCGGAGAGAATTCGCCCCGGCGGCCCAGGAGTTCGTGCACGCGCACGGGCTGGGGACGGTCTCTCAGGAGCACGCGGTCCACCTCTCGGAAGACGTAGGCGTCGCTGGCGAGCTGCGCGGTGGCATGCCCCACCAGCACCTGGGTGCCGTACTCCTTGTTGGCCGCCTCCAGCCGGCCGGCCATGCTCACCGCTTCGCCCATCACGGTGTAGTGGGACTTGAGCTCGCTGCCCATGTCGCCCACCAGCAGGTCGCCCGTGTCGATGCCAGCGCGCACCGACAGCCGGTGGCCGAACTGCTTCTCCCAGAGGGGCTGCTTCTGCGCGAGCGCCGCATGGAGCTTCAGCGCCGCCTCACAGGCCAGGTGCGCGTGGCGGTCCGTGCGCACGGGCGCTCCCCAGAAGGCCATCACCGAGTCGCCGATGTACTTGTCCACCTGCCCCGCCGTGGCGCGCACCACGGCGGTCATCTCCGTGAGGAAGGTGTTGAGCAGCGGCACCAGCTGCTCCGGCGGCATCGCTTCCGACAGGCGCGTGAAGCCCTCGATGTCGCAGAGGTACACGGTCATCTGCCGGCGCTCCGGCTTCATCAGGCTCACGTCGCGCGCCACCAGCCGCGCCACGTCCGGGCTGACGTAGCGGCCCAGCGCGCTGTGCACGAACTCGCGCACGTCCTGTTCGGTGCGGAAGGCGTAGAGGGTCGTCACCAGGAACGCGAGCCCGCCGGACCACAGCGGCCCCGCGACGGCGATCCACACCTGGTCATGGACGAAGACGTAGCCCGCCGCGCCCACGTAGCCCGCCCCGGCCGCCACCGCCACGCAGACGAAGAGGAAGGCGCCGCCCACGGAGCGCAGGAGCCAGCTGCACGACAGCGCCAGGAACGCGCCAATGAACGCGAGCCCCATGGTGGCGAGCATGTCCACCTTCGGCGGCGCGCGGGTGATGCCGTCCGACGCGAGGATGTTGGCGAGCGCCTGGCCCAGCACGGCGCCGTTGGCGATGCCCGGCCCGATGGGCGTCACCCGGCGCTCGGGCGCGTAGCTGCTGGTGTTGGTGAGGATGACGGCGCGGCCATCCAGGTCGTGGTCGAAGCGGACGGGCCGCGCCTCTTGCGAGTCGAAGAGGTTGAGCAGCACGTTCCACGCGCGGATGGAGCGGGCGAGCGGGCCGCGAGCACCACGGGTGGCGGCCGGGGCCTCCCAGCGCAACAGGCTGTATCCGGCCGCGTCCATGGGCACGGAGTACTTGTCCCCGATGTAGAGGCGCCCCTCCGCGTACCGCAGCTTCTGCGTGCCCGCGAGCCGCATGGCGGCGGCCAGGGGCAGCGAGGGCAGGACGTAGCGCTCCCCCCCGCGCGGGCTGTACGCGACGAGGTGGGGCACGCCGCGCACCACGCCGTCGGAGTCCGAGGGCAGCGTGGTGGCGCCGTAGCCGCTGGCCGGACTGAGCAGCGGCGTCACCGGGTGCTGGAGCTGGCGCACCTCCAGGAGCTTCTCCGGATCCAGCCCCTGCACCTGCACGGAGGCCAGGGCGAGGAACAGGTCCGACGGGGCCACGCGGAAGGCGTCGTCCGCGGCGCGGCGCTCCTGGATGGACGCGGCGGCGGTGCCCAGCTGCTCGCCCAGGCTGCGGCCCTCGCCCTCGTCCGCGACGCCGGCCCAGACCTCCAGGGCCTTGCCGGCGGGGATGAGGAACGCTGGGCGCTGGAGGGCGAGGACGGACTGGGCGCGGGTGCGGGCCTCGGTGACGCTGGGGTAGCTGCCCAGGCGAACTCTGTAAGGCCACAAGCGGCCGGTGGGAGGCAGCGTGCGGGTGCCCTCGGCGCCCCAGCGGAAGGCGAGCACGGAGTGGCCGGGGTCCTGGTCCAGGAGGGCACGGAGCGCGTCGTCGTCCTGGGACAGGGCGCCCCGGCCCGAGCGTGTGGGGGTGACGCAGGCGCGGGGGCTGAGCTCCGGGTAGGCGAAGTCCAGCATCACCACGGAGGCGCCCTCCTCCACCAGCCGGTGCACCATGCCGCCCATGACCTGGCGAGGCCACGGGTACGCGGCGATGTCCGCGCGGGGACCCTGCTGGGCTTCGGCGAGCGTGTCGTCGTCGATGGAGACGAGCACGACGCGGTCGGAGCGCTCGGACACCTCTCCCAGCTGGCGGATGCGCCAGTCGTAGAAGACGCGCTCGCCGCCGTCTATCCAGCGCGAGAGCCCGTCGATGAAGCCGGAGGGCGACAGCCAGGGCGCGGGCGTGTCCTCCGGCCGGACGGGGCCCGTGTCGCGCTGGGAGACGAGCAGGCCCAGCAGGCAGCCGAACAGGGCCGCCATGGCGAGCGAGAAGCCGAGCCGGTGGAGGAAGCGGCGGCCAGAGGAGTGGATGCGGAGGCGTTGCACGAGCGGCGCACAGGATACTCCGTCGGAGCCCCGCGCCCATGGGCAACACGCGCGGTATGGTTGGCCGCCGTCACCCGTGCCCCGTTCAAGAGAGTGCCCATGAAACGCCTGTTGCTGTCCGCCCTGGCCACCGTGTCCCTGCTGTCGCCGCTCGCCTGTGACCTGGAGAAGACGACCAACCAGCTCAAGGCGGACCACGTCATCGTGGGCACCCTGCTCTCGACGCCGCAGGTGGACGTGTCCGCGTCCGCCATGGCGGGCTACGACGCGGGGACCTTCGGGCCGGACGGAGGGGACGTGGTGAGCTTCCCCGGGCAGACGGCGGCGTTCGTGTTCTTCGGGACGAAGTCGGGGGAGAACTCGCAGCCGCAGGGCCTGAGCGGGGCCACCGTGACGCTGAACGCCGGGAGCGCGGCGGGCGTCCCGCTCAACGGCCAGGGCGGCGGCAGCTACGGCGTGACGAGCGACTCCACGGACGACCTGAAGTACGCGTCCGGGGCCACGTACTCGTTCTTCGCGGAGCAGGGCGGGACGAAGTACGAGGCGCGGGTGGAGGACGCGCCCACGAAGGAGGCCATCCCGGCGTTCCACCCGGCGGAGGGCTTCGTGCGCATCAACGCCAACACGGCGTTCGCGTTCGACCGGCCGGCGCCTCCGCCGAACCAGGACCGGACGCTGGGCTTCGTGACGGTGGTGCCGCTGGGTTCGAACGGAGAGAAGGGCCAGTCCACCTATTCGAACGTGCCCACGTCGCCGGTGGAGTTCCTCCAGCTGGCGGCGACCCCGGCGCTGTTCCGCGAGGCGCGCGTGACGATTCCCGCCACCGCGTTCCCGAACCCGAAGCAGACCTACCTGGTCATCTTCCAGGCCGTGCGCATGGGCGGCCCGGAGTCCGACAACCTCTTCCTGGGCAGCGTCGTCCTGGCAGGCACCGCGGAAGTGGGCATCGTGCGGACGAACTGAGCGCGTCTAGCCGGCCTCGATGTCCAGGCCGATGCGCTCCTCCAGCTTGAGGCGCAGCAGGTGGCCCGCGAAGCGCTCCGACTCTTCGCGGGTGAGGATGCTGCGGAAGTCGGGGCCGTCCGCGATCTCCACCTCCATCACGGCGCCGCGCTGGAGGAGCCGGAAGAAGTCCTCCCCTCCCCCGGGCCTGGGCACGCGCAGGGGGATGAAACCCTTGAGCGGCACGACGTCCGTGCTCGCGTCGATGACGCGCAGCAGGCCCGGCGCGTCCGGGCGCACGGCGTCGGAGACGACGGACTCCTCCGCGTAGAGCGGCGCGGGCGGAAGCGACAGGTCCTCGGTGGAGTCGTCGAAGAGGAAGCCGTAGCGGGATGGCACCCGCTGCGTGAGCAGATAGCAGAGCAGGACGGCCTCATCCGGCTGCACGCGCGCGACGTGGAGGATGGAGCGCTCCGCGCCCACGCGGCGCAGGAGCAGCGTGAGGTGCGGCTGGCTGCGCTGGAGGTAGCGCTGGACGCGGTCCAGCAGCGTGGTGCGGACCTCCGTGAACGCGGCCTGGTAGCGGGCTTCGCTCTCCGCTTCGCGCTGGGAGACGGCGTCCCGGGCCTTGGTGAGTTTGGCTTCCGCGTCGCGGAGGAAGTCGCTGGCGGAGCCCTGGGGCTGGAGGCCCGGAGTCGTCGAACCGGCGTCCATGCCCGCGGCACGCACCGCGCCCAGCAGGAATGAGCCCTGCTGCGTGAGCCGGGCCTGCTCCTCGCGGAACTGGATGACGGAGGCCGCGTGCTCGCGCTTCAGCTCCGCCCAGGCGTCGTAGGTGGACTCCAGCGTCTCCAGCGCACGCAACTGCCCCAGCGCACCATCGGGTCCGGAGGCCCACGGCGTGTCTGTGTTTCGCGCGGGAAGCGCCGAGGACTCGTCCACGGCGGGCATGTCCACGGGCGTGTCATGTCTCGGTGGCGGTGTCGCCCCGGGCGGTTTCGTACCGGATGTCCGTCGATTCTTCGCCGCGCTCACCGGGTCTGCTCCTGATGCGAAGGCTCGCCCATCGCCTCGCATCCTAGGCCATTCGCCCTCCCCCTCCGCCGGAAACACGAAGGCCCCTCCCCGCCATGAGCGGGAAGAGGCCCGTGTGCGACTCCAAGGCACGCCCTGGAATCAGGTCGTCCGCTGACCCGGCGGCACCGTGGAGCCGGCGCCCTGCTGGGTCTCCGTGCCGCGCGCGGTGTTGATGGCCGTGGCGAGCTTGTCCTGGCCGCCCTGGATGCGCTGGCGCAGGTCGCCGCGCAGCTGCTGGCCCGGCTTGTCCGCGAGCAGCAGGCCCACGCCCACGCCCACGAGCACGCCCGCCGCGAAGATGCCCAGCGCCGGCAGCGCCGTCTCCGCCGTCGTGCGGCGCGTCTCCAGGCCGATGAGGTCCAGCACGTCGTCCCTGTCCAGCTTCTTCAAGTCCTTCAGGCTCAGCATGTCCGACTCCGGGGAAATGACTTCGGGGAAAGACGCGGGTTGCTTCGGAAATCCTAGACGCTGCCCGAGGGCGGCGTTCCACGGCCCGTCTGGTAGCCCTGGAAGGCGGACTCCGCCATGCCCATCAGCTCATCCTTCACGAAGGGCAGCGCGGCCAGCCGCACGCCCAGCTTGAGGATGCGCCCGGTCAGTGGCGTGAAGAGGCCACCGCCCAGCACGTAGCCCACGCCCACGGCGATGGCCAACGTGCCATAGGGGTTGCGCTCCACGCGCCCCTTCAGGTCCAGGGTCTGCCCCAGGTCCGCCACCGCGCTGCGCGCGTTGTCGATGAACTGCTGCGCGTCCGAGCCCAGCTGATCCACGCGCTGGCCGAAGCCCGCGTCGTCGCCGTGTCCCGCCGTGCCGTTGCCCGTCGTGCCCGAGTAGTTCGTCATGTCCGTGCTCGCTTTCAGGCAACCGGTTAGCGGGACGCGATGCGGCCCACGATGAAGCCCACCGCGATGGCGCCCAGGAGGCACGTGCCCGGGTTGGCCTTGATAAACCCGACGACCTGGTTGTTCAGGTCCACCAGGTTCTGCCGCGCCTCGTCCATGTCCGGCAGCTGATCCTGAATCTGCCGCGCCCGGTCTGCCATCTGCTGCGGATTGATTTCCATGGAAGCCCTCTGCTGTGCGTTCGTTTTCCGATTGCGTCTTGAAGTGTCTGCATTCAGGGCCGCGGGCGCAGCCTCAGCGCCGCGAGCCCACCAGGTAACCAACGAGGAAGGCGGTCCCCACGCAGGTGTAGGGATGCTTGCGCACCCACTGGCGCCAGTCGGTGACTTCCGCCACCTCCACCCGGAGCGCGCTCACCGACGTGGCCAGGTCGGCCCGGGTGCGCTCGATTTCCTCGCGAAGCGCCGCGCTCGTGCGCGGCAGGTGTCCGTTGCTAGCGCCCATCCCGCGGCTCCTTGAAAGCCATTCCCGTTGCGTCCTTCAGCGTGTTCACCCCGGGCGCCGCGGCCACTCGCGGCTGCGCATTGGTGAGCGCCGCCATGCTGCGCGACAGCTCGCTCACGCTGTCATCCATCATCTGGCGTGACTTCATCCGCTTCACCGCGCGCAAGATGCCCAGGCCGCCGCCCACCAGGTTCACCGCGCCCACCAGGGCCAGCGCCCCCGCCCACCCCGTCCACGGAGCGAGCACGGCCGCCAGCGCCCCGCAGACGAAGGCGTACCCCACGAGCAGGAAGGGCACGAACACGGCGATGCTCGCCACGTCCAGGCCCATGGCCTTCGCGTCCTCCGCCAGCTCCACGCGCGCCAACTGGAGGTGCTGCGTCACCAAACGACTGAAGCCGTCCGCCATGCGCCCGACGAGCGCGGCGACGCCGCGATCCGTCTGTTCACTGCCCACGTGCATGCGCTCTCCGGCCGACGCTCACGTCCCTGTGCGCGTGGGCGCCAACCTAGGCACCCCACCTCCCCGCGACAACCACGGCGCGAGGAATTTGTCCGGCGTTCGCCAGCGTCGGCCACTCAACGCGAGAAACCACCGGACTCCGGTGCGAGCCTACCCCAAGCCCACACCCCTAGCCGATCAGCTGCACCGGCGGTGCGACAGGCGGCTGCACGGCGATGGGCGCCTCGAAGCGCATCACCAACGGCAGGTGGTCCGACGCCACGCGGCTCAGCGGTGAGCGGTGCGGCGTCACCGACACGGGCCGCACCCCCGAGTCCACGTAGATGCGGTCCAACCGGAACAGGGGCAGCCGCGTGGGGTACGTGCGCGCGGCGGCGCCCAGCTCGAACGCGGCGTCGTGGATGGCCTCGCGCACGAGCGACGACACCGGCCCGTTGCCCCAGGAGTTGAAGTCCCCGCACACCACCATGGGGTCCTTGCGGGCCGCGTCGCGGAGCAGGTCGGCGGACAGCAGGAGCGCTTCCTGCCGCCGCCGCTCGCTCACGGACAGGCCCAGGTGGAGGCAGAAGACGTGCAGCTGCTGCCCTCCTCCCAGGTCCAGATCGCACCTCAACGCGCCCCGGGGCTCGCGGCGCGGCACGCTCAAGTCATAGTTCTTCGACTTGAGCACCGGCAGCCGGCTGAGGATGGCGTTGCCGTACCTTCGGCCGTTGCGGACCACGTTGGGTCCGAAGGCCATGTGCATCCCGAGCATCGCGGCCAGGTGCTCGGGCTGGTCCTCCCGGGACGTCTTGCCCCGGAAGTCCCCCACCTCCTGCAGGGCGATGATGTCCGCGTTCACCTCGCGGAGCACCAGACCCACGCGCTCCAGGTCGAAAGCTCCGTCCACGCCGATGCCGGAGTGGATGTTGTAGGAGACCAGGGTCAGCTCCACGCGTCGTTCACCCTCCCCTTCTTGCTCAGGCCGGAATGATGCGGCGGGCCGCCAGGCGCACCGCATCCAGGGGCAGCAACGCCAGCCGCCGCATCGCCGACGCCACGTCACCCACGCCAGACCGGATGGCCTTGAGCTGCCGGCGCGCCTCGTCGATGAGGTCCGGCAGCCGGCCCTGCTGCAGCGGCCGTTCCTGCGTGGGCGGCAGGGCGCCGATGGGCGCCGTCGTCCCGATGATGGGCGACGCGGCCGCCGCCTTGCGCTGCTTCTTCTTCGACGCCCCGCTCACGCGCGACACCGGCCCGTGGGAGAACTTGGCGTCCGCATCCGGACGGGCCAGCTCCTCCAACTGGAGTTCCATCTTGCGCGCGTTGAGGATCTCCTCCGTCTGCGCGTGGCTCTTGCCGTAGTGGATGCCCTCGTGTTCGTCCACCGACACCCGCGACGACTGGGCCAGGTGCTCCTTGTCGCGCTGACGAAGGCCGCGCTTCTGCGGCGGGAGCGTCTTGGGAACCTGGAAGTGGTCGAAGCTGTAGGAGCGAGGCATGCGCGCTCTCCCTTTCGAAATTGATGTGCTGCGTTGATGTCGGAAAGCTAGGGAGCCCCTCGCCGTCCGTAACGCCTTGACACGGGGAGAACTGGCACGGCTGCCTGCTGCACGTCCGGCCAGGAACACCCTTTCGCCTCCGAGAGCCCCCAAGTACCGGCAATGGCACATCTCTGGAGCCTGTCTCCAGAACGTGCGGCCAGGCGTCCACCGGGAGTCAGCCAACCGAGCCCTTCCGGGCAGAGAAGCAGCCAGCCAACACGCCCGGCGCCGGTCCGGGAAGGTTCCGCGCGTGCGTGGTGTAAAGAACGGCCCATGCCCGCCCGGACCCCTTCCGCCGCCCGCTTCTTCGTCCTCTCCCTGCTCGCCTCCGGGTCTCCGGTGCTCGCCGCGGCCACGCCCACCGCCTCCAACGCAGTGGTGACGGGCAGCGTGCCGGGCTCCTCGGCCACGCCCACCGCGTCGGGCCTCCGCGCCCCGGGCGCGCCCACGACGGGCGCCGTGCTCCAGGGCGAGCTGGCACCGATGAAGGTGGCGCCCCTGGACGGGCCGCGCCTGTCGCTCCAGCCCTCCAACCCCAAGCCGGGCGACCCGGTGCTGGTGATGGTGAGCGGCGCGTCCTCGCTGCCCACGGGCTCCATCGCGGGCCGGCCCCTGCGCTTCTTCGCGTGGAACAACGGCTACGCGGCCCTCTCCAGCCTGCCGGTGGAGCAGACGGAAGGCACCGTGGCGGTGGACGTCACGGCCCCCGGGCGCGGCCTGCCGGTGCTGCTGTCCGGCGTGCTCAAAGTTGGCGCGCCGGGCTTCCGCGAGCGCGAGCTGCGCGTGGCCAACAAGTACGTGAAGCCGCCCAAGGCGGTGAAGGCGCGCATGGAGGCGGACCGCAAGGCGTTCGCCGCGGCGTTCGCGCAGCCCTTCCACACGCCGCTGTTCGGCCAGAACTTCGCTTGGCCGCGCGAGGCCACGGTGACGGCGCCCTTCGGCGACCGCCGCTCGTTCAACGGCAAGCTGCAGACGCAGCACTTCGGCGTGGACCTGGACGGCGCCACGGGCTCGCCGGTGGTCGCCGCCAACGACGGCACGGTGGTGATGACGCGTGAGAACTACGCGTCCGGCAACACCGTGCTCGTGCACCACGGCGCGGGGCTCTACACGGCGTACTTCCACCTGTCGCGCATCGACGTGAAGGACGGCGCGCAGGTGAAGCAGGGCGACCCGCTGGGCCTGGTGGGCAGCACCGGCCGCGTCACCGGTCCACACCTCCACTGGGGCGTGAAGGCCGATGACCGCTGGGTGGATGGCCAGACGCTGCTCAAGCTGGACTTCACCGGCGCCCCGGAAGCGCCGGGCGTGGCCACCAACGCACCCGGATTGAGCAACCCGTAGCGCGCCGCGCGGCCTCTTCTCAGCCGCGCTTGGGCGTCCGGGATTTGGTCGCGGCCTTCTCCCGCTTCGGCGGGGCCGCGTCCTGGGGCTCCTCACCCTGCGGAAGCTCGTGCTTCGCGGGCTCGTGCTTCGCGGGCTCCGACTTGGAGGACGCGCTGCTCAGCAGCACGCCGTGGAGGAACGAGTCGGCGATCTGCGCCTTCGCGCGCTCGAGCATCGCCGTGTCGCGCGCGTCCGCCAGCCCCACGACGAAGGCCGTGAGCCCCATTTCAATGGAGCCGAAGAGCAGCGCGGACGCGAGCAGCGGATCCACGTCCGGGCGCAGCTCCCCTGATTCCTTCGCGCGGGTGAACATCTGCGCGCTCAGGCGGATGACGTCCACGAAGGCCGTCTGCCGGTTGATGCGGGCTCCGGCCGGTGAACGGGCAATCTCCAGGATGAGCACCTTCACCGCGCGGGGGTCCACGCGGTAGGCATCGAAGGCCACGTCCGCGATGCGGCGGACCTTCTCCACCAGCGGCCCCTCGCTCTCCGCGACGGCGCGCGCACGCGCAATGAAGCCGCTCCAGCCCGTCTCGAAGACGGTCTCCAGCAGCTCATCCTTGTTCTTGAAGTAGTGGTAGACGAGCCCGTACGCGACGCCCGCCTCCTTGGCGACATCCGCGATACGGCAGCCGTGGTAGCCCTTGCGAGCGAACACGTCGATGGCGGCCCGCAGGATGGTGCGGCGACGCTCGCTCTCCCGCGTCCCGTTCTCCGGCGCCGTCTTCTGCTGGCCCACGCGTCCTCCCATGACTGGTTGATTCAAGAATCAGCCAGCCACGCTATGGACGCGGGGCCCCGGGGTCAATCCTTACGTGGGGCCCTCCGCCTCGCCGGGGGGGAGGCGGGCGGAAGGGAGACGCATGGGGAAGAGCCCTCCCCGGGAGGGGATTCAGGCCGCCGAGCCGTTGAACATCACGCGGGCCACGCCGAGCAGGCGGTCCACGTCGCGCGCGTTGAGGCCGCGTGCACGGGCGAAATCCGAAAGGGGACGCAGCAGGTCCTCCGTCTGGGCAGGCGTCTGCTCGGTGCCCGTGAAGAGCTCACCGAGACTGACGCTGAGGGCATTGGAAAGGGCCGCCAGGGTTTCCACGTGGGGCACGCGCTCGCCGCGTTCGATCATCGACAGGAAGGACACACTGATCTGCGCTCGCTCCGCGAGCTCTTCCTGCGTCCATCGCTCCGGGCGCTGCGTGCGAAGCTCGCGAATGCGCTGGCCAATTCTTTTTCCGAGATCCGACACGAAGTACTTCTCCTCTAGGGGGGATGTTTCCGAGGTGTGTGCAACGCTCGCGTACGGCGGGTGATTCCTAACCTCCCGACCCGAAGGATCCGAATCCGGCCACACTCAGATTCACGCCGGCGAATTCCGGCGTCTGGTTGCGCCGCAGGATCACAACCCCTTCGATACGCCAGCAGTCACAGGCGGGTCCATACGACACGCCAAAGGTCTGCTGCGCAAGGGGCTGACTTTCCTGGGTAATCAGATCCTTATAAAGCGGCTGCACAAGTGCTTCGTATCGCAACCCGAGCCCGAATCCGAGCTTGATTCGCGTACCAACAGTGAGGGCCTGTGCCCGTTCGGTCGGAGAGGGGTCGACTTGATCGTTGTGGGACGGCAGGGGACGAGGTGCGTCTCCCACCAGCATGTCCACGCCCCGGCGCACGAAATCGGGTCCTTGTGCCAAAGGATCCAACCCACGATCAATTGACAATTGTTTCACGGCCAGCAGGTCGTCGTACCGCGCGTAAAGGGCGTTGCCCTTGCCGTTGTCGATGGTGAAGTCAGCGGACAGCTGGGTGATGTCGAGCGTCGTCGGGTCCATGCGCACGAGCCCGCCCGCGGTGAGCACGCCAGCGCTGGCGGACAGCCGCGCGAAGGTGTCGCGCACCACGCTGCCCTGCACGATGTCCCGGCCCGCGACGGGCGCGATGCGCGACAGGTCGAACCCCTGGCCGATGCGCAGGCGAAGCGGCTCCCGCGTGGTGGGTCCCTTGCGAACGCGCAACGACTGATCCACGGCGACCACGGCGTGGAGGAAGCTGCGCACGCTGCCGTTGGACTGGAGTGGCACCGCGGAGTCCCACTCGTCGTAGATGAGCGGCACGGTGCCGGTGCCGCTGCCGTTGAGGGCGGTGAGCCCGTGGCCCCAGCCGCCGGGCACGTAGCGCAGGTTCACCGACGGGGACATCGTGTGGCGGTAGAGCGTGTCCCGGTCCGCGAAGGTGCGCGCCAGCTGCGAGTCCAGCATCAGGTCCGCCAGCGCGTAGCCGCGCGCGGCGGTGCGGCCGGAGACCTCGCCCACGGACACGTCCTGGCGCAGCGCCACGGAAGGCGTCAGCCGGCCCCAGTTGCCCAGCCCGTAGGACGTGGACAGGCGCGGGGCCAACGACACGCGGTCGCGGCCCTCGCGCTCGGTGGGGTCCAGGCGGCCGTTGCCCTCCAGTTCGTCCTTGGGCAGGGTGAAGGTGTTGATGTCCAGCGGCGTGCCCTCGGGGCGCCAGGTGCCGGCGAGCGAGAAGAGCCCGTCGGAGCCGTCGTCCGCGAAACCGCCGCTGCGCAGGGGCGCCAGCCGGCTGTACTCCACCTGCATTCCGCCCATCACCCGTCCGCCGAAGAGGGGCCGCTGGGGCAGGGCCAGGGTGATGCCCGGCAGGCGCTGGAACGTCGTGGGGCCGTGGGGGTTGAAGGCGTCGCCACTCAGCGAAGCCACCGCGGGGACGGGGTTCGGCTGGAAGAAGCGGTAGGCGTAGCGCAGGTCCTGGCGCAGCGACACGTCCAGCCCCAGGTAGCGTTCGTCGCGGCGCTGGTACACGACGGCGGTGCTGCGCAGGTAGTTGGTGTTCTGCACCAGCAGGTCGGCGGTGAGGTCGCGCGTGTAGAAGCCATCCGACACGAAGTACGCGTCCACGCGGTCGTGCCAGCCGTCGCCCAGGTCCTGCGTGTGCTGCCAGGACGCCTCGCCCCGCAGGCCGCGCTTCTCGTCGATGATCTGCGACGTGTAGAAGGGCTCCTTCGGGTTGGTCCGGTCCACGACGCGCAGGAAGTCGGAGGTGGTGGGATCCAGCCGGGGCCGCAGGTCGTAGAGGAAGCCCAGCGTGGCCCGGCCTCGCGTGCGGTCGCTGGGGACGTAGCGGAACTCGGTCAGCAGCCGGGGGCCCTTCACGCCAGTGGGGCGGAGCTCGCGGATGGGCGTCGAGTTGCCGTCCTCGTCCACCTCGACGAACCGGGGGTTCGAGATGTCCCCGCCGCCCGTGTAGATGCCCGGCGTGAACGTCAGGTCGTAGCTCTCCCCCAGCGTGACGAAGACGGGGACGTCCAGCCCGAAGCCGTTGAGGCCTGAGTTGGACGGACGGGGGATGAGCAGGCCGGAGCGGCGTTCCGCCAGGGGCAGGTACAGCCACGGCAGCGCGAACACCGGCACCGAGCGCACGTACACCACGGGCCAGGTGAGGATGGCGCGCTCGCCCATCTTCACGTTGGCCTCCTTCGCCTCCACCCGCCAGCCCGGCTCGCCCGGGCCGCACTGACACGGGGTGAAGGCCAGGCCGTCCACGGAGAAGGCCGTCTCCCCGGTGCGGCGGATGCGCGTGCCGCTCATCAGGACGGGCGTCTCCCCCAGCTTGCGCAATTCGTCCGGCGTCTTGGCGGCCTGGAGCGCTTCGGGGGTGACGCCCTTCTTCTGCATGAAGAGGCCGCCCTTCACGTTGGCCTCGTTGGAGCGCAGGTCCACGCGCACGTCGTCCGCGATGGCGGCCATCAAGCCGCTGACGAACATCACGTTGCCGGTGGCGGTGGCCACCTGCGTGGCCTCGCTGTACGTCACCTCATCCGCGCGAAGCACGTTGGGGCCGCTGCGCAGCTCGCAGTGGCCCCGGGCGGTGAGGACGTCGTTCTCGAAGACGACGTAGTCGGCCGCGAGCTCCACGACCTCGCCGGTGGGAAGCTCCACCTGCGTGGCCAGCGGAATCTGGGCCGACACCCAGAGCGTCAGGACGACCGGGGCAAGGAAGGTCATGCGGGAGGCGTGGGCGGTGGGCGCCGTGCCGGCAACGGCGCCCGCCCCGTCCTACCGGCCCGGGCGCGGGAAGTCGAGGGTGATGAGGCCGCCTTCCTGGCGTGTCTCATAGCGAACCCCCTGCTTCAGCTGGATGACGACGCGCACCGTCTGGCCCGCGCCGGAGAACGCCTCCACCCGCGACACGGCCGACGGGAAGAAGTGCGTGTCCAGGGGGAGCGTGTTGTTGGACTCCACCACGCGCGTGTTTTCCAGCTCCAGGACCACCTGGTTGCCGGAGGTGCCCACCGTGTAGCGCACCGGCTCGTTGGTGCGCACGAAGACGCGCGAGCTGTCCGGCTGCTGCTGGAAGCCAATCTGCGTCATCGTCTTGCGGCGCGACGACACCGCGCCCCCGCCGCTCTCGCGCGACTCGGCCGCGGCGCTGCCCTGGCTGGGGCGGGCGCGCGACTCACGGGCCGCCACGGCCTGCTCGCGGCGCTCACGGGCCTCCGCCGCACGCTGGCGCCTCTGGTCGGCTGCGGCCTCGCGGGCCGACTGCTGCTCCTCGCGGCGGGCCTGCGCGGCGGCCTGGCGCTCCTCATCCTTCAGGCGCTTCGCCTCGGCGGCGGTCTGCGCGGCGGCGCGCTTCTGCTCCGCGGCCGTCTTCGCGGCGGCCTGGCGCTCCTCGGCGGCGGCCTGCGCGGCGGCGCGCTTCTCTTCGGCGGCGGTCTTCGCGTCCGCTTCCTGCTGGCGCTTCTGGTCGGCGGCGGCCTGCGCGGTGGCGCGGCGTTCATCCTCGGCGCGCTTCGTGGCGGCCTGGGCCTCCTCGTCCTGGCGCTTCTTCTCCGCGGCGGCGGCCTGCTCCGACGCGCGGCGCTCCTCGTCCTGGCGCTTCGCGGCGGCCTGGGCCTCCTCCTGGCGCTTCTTCTCCGCGTCCGCATCCGCCTTGGCGCGGGCGGTGGCCTCGGCGGCGGCCTTCTCCTGGGCCTCGCGCTCCGCCCGGGCGGCGTCGGCGGCGGCCTTCACGGCCTTCTCCTGCGCCTCCCGGTCCGACGCGGCGGCGCGGGCCGCGTCCTGCGCGTTGGAGCCGGCCTGGGTGTTGGCCGCGGTGGCTCCCTGCGCGGAGGTGCCCTGCCCTTCCGAGGGGGTTACCTGCGCGACGACCGCGCCGCCCCCGCTGCCCAGGACCTTCACCACCAGCTTGTTGCCGGAGGTCTGGATGTCCGTCTCCACCTCGCGCTCATAGCCGATGAGGATGCGCGCGATGGACGAGGACTCCGTGCCATAGGCCTGCGTGCGGATGCCCGTCACGGTGCCATTGCCGACCGGCAGCTCCTCGGGCACGTCCTTGAAGACGGCGCCGGACACGTCGATGACGAGCCGCGGAGGGTCCGTCATGGTGAAGCTGTTGAAGTCCGGCTTCTTGCTGCCGGAGATCTCCACCGTCCCGCCGCTGACGTTGACGGAGGTGATGGTGTTGTAATCCGCCGGCTGCTGCGCCAGCGCCACCAGCGGCACGAGCCACAATCCCAGCAGAGACACCGCCAAGCCCCTCATCGACGACTCCCGTGACATGCGTCAGAAGACAGACGCGCGCGAAATTATCACGCACCCGGGAGGCACCAACTTTTCAGTCTGGCCGGAACGTCCGCGCTTCAACGCAAGCGCGGCAGGGCCGGCGAGCGGGTGCGGTGCGTGCGGGTGTACTCGATGAGGTTCTTGATGTCGTAGCAGATCTGCCGGATGTCGTGCCCCATGGTGAGCTCGACGTGGCTGTTGCCCTTCACCGGCCGCCACAGCAGGTACTCGCTCTTCGCGGCGCGGTAGACGCTGCGCGTGGATTCCACGGACGCCAGCGGATCCAGGTCCCCGAAGATGATGGCCATGGGGATTTCAATCTTCCCGAAGCCGCGCTTGAAGTCGTAGTCCGTGCGGTAGCAGACCATCTCGCCCCGGCGGATCCACCGGGCGAACTGTTCAATCACCTTGCGGGGCTCGCGCTCACCGCCCTCGCGCAGCAGCCACCGGATGTCGTCCCGGCTGACGCGTTCGGTGTTGATGAGCCGGTTCAGCTTGCGCGTGAAGCGCTGATACAGCGCGGACTCGTCCGCGTGCGACAACTGGCGCTCCACCCACTTGAGCACCACGTCCACCGGCACCGCGTTGAACACGAGTGACTTGGGCGCATCCGGCTCCAGGCGCTTCTGGAGCACGGGGCTGAAGGCGCCCGCCCCCTTCGCCAGCAGCGAGCGGCCCAGCGAGGCCGCGCGGCGGTTCAGGTTCAGTCCGCCCAGCGTCAGGTCCACGGCGCTCGCGACGAGCGGTGAGCCGTGCGCCAGCGCGCGCAGCAGCATGAAGCCGCGCCCCAGGTCCGCGGGCGACCCGATGGTGATGAGCCCCTCGAAGTCGTCGTGGATGCCGGCGTAGCCGTAGCCCAGCATGCCGCCCATGGAGTGGCCGCAGTAGAAGACGCGCTCGCGGCGGGTGATGCGTTTGACGCCGGACACGGCCGCCGGCAGGTCGTAGAGGAAGTAGCTGTCCAGGTCCCAGCCGTAGTCCAGGTCCTGCGGCAGCGGGCGCTTGAAGCGCTCGGCGCGCTCCTTCTGGAAGGCGATGGAGCTCTTGCCGTGCCCGCGCAGCTCCAGGATGTGGATGTCCACGCCGAAGAAGAGCAGGTTCTTGACGAACTGGCCGCTCGTCCACGTGTGCCGGTTCTGGGAGAAGCCGTGCACCAGCAGCAGCGGCTCACCGAACAGCGGCTGCGCGAAGGCCTGTTTCACCGGCCGGTAGCGCGTGATGACGAGCGACCAGCCGTCCGCCGTCTCCACCACGTAGTTGGTCTTGGAGTACAGCGCCCGGAAGTCGACCTCATCGACGGTGGGCATCGGGGGTCCCGGAAGCGCTGATCTCCAGTCCGGCAGGCGCATGTCGCAAAGTTACTGCTGATACCGCATCGCGCCAAGGCTTCGGTCAACCCATCGCTTCACGGCGCCTACCAGGAACAGTGAGCCTGTAGCGAGGACCACGCCGTCCGGGCGACCCACTGCATCAGCCCTCGCTCCGGCAAGGGCCTCCTCCAGGGAGGAGTGCGCGGCGACCCGTGAACACAAAATCCGTGCTTCAGCGATGTATCGCTCCGGGGCAAGCGAGCGCGGCGTCTCCAGCGGCGTGAGGTGCACGGAGGCCGCCAGCGGAAACAGGGCTCGCATCATCGGCCCCCGGTCCTTGTCCGCCACCACCCCGAAGACGAGGTGCAACGGCCGCCCGGAGTAGAGGGCGCGCAGGGCCTCCAGCAGCACCGCCACGCCCGCCGGGTTGTGGGCCCCGTCCACCACCACCGTCGGGTCCTGGGACACCTCCTCCAGCCGCCCCGGCCATCGCGCCGTGGCCAGACCCTCGCGCGCGGCCTCCGGCGTCACCGCCACGCCCCGGGCATGGAGGGACTCCAGGCAGGACAGGGCCACCGCCGCGTTCTGGTGCTGATACGGACCGCGCAGCGCGAGCATGAGGCCGTCGAGCGACCAACCATGTCCCCGATACGACAGTGTTCCATCGACCCCTGGGACGATGCCGAAGTCGCGGCCCTCCACCTGGACGGGCACGGCGAGCTGCTCCGCGCGGCGCAGGAGCGCGTCCAGGGCCTCCGGCTCCTGCCGGGACAGGACCACCGGGACACCCGCCTTGAAGATGCCGGCCTTCTCCCCTGCAATCTCTCGGAGCGTGTTCCCCAGGTACTCCATGTGGTCGAAGGACACGGGGGTGACGCACGTGACGACGGGGTTCGCGGCGGTGGTGGCGTCCAGCCGGCCGCCCAGGCCCGTCTCCAGCACGGCCACGTCCACGCGCTCGCGGGAGAAGTGCCAGAGCGCGACCACGGTGCCGAACTCGAAGTACGTCATCGGATCCGACAGCGCGGAGGGGTAGCGCTCCAGGACCTCCAGGATGCGCTGCCCGAAGACCTCGTCCGGGATGTCCTCACCGGAGACGCGGATCCGCTCGTTGACGCGCACCAGGTGCGGGGACGTGTAGAGCCCCACGCGATGGCCGGCGGCCTCCAGCGCGCGCGCCACGAAGGCGCAGGTGCTGCCCTTGCCGTTGGTGCCGGCGACGTGCAGCGCCGGGTAGTCCCGCTCCGGGTGATCCAGCGCGGCGAGCGCGTCCCTCACCCGCTCCAGCCCCAGCTTGATGCCGGAGGGGTTGAGCGCCTGGAAGAAGCGCAGGGCCTCTTCGGGGGTGCGGGGCGCGTCCATGGGTGGAAGCCCGCTGCCCTACCCCAGCATGCCGAGGATCTGCCCCAGCTTCCCGCGCAGGTCCTTGCGGTGGACGATGGCGTCGATCATCCCGTGATCCAACAGGAACTCCGAGCGCTGGAAGCCCTCCGGCAGCTTCTGGCGGATGGTCTGCTCGATGACGCGCGGGCCGGCGAAGCCGATGAGGGCCTTGGGCTCCGCGAGGATGATGTCGCCCAGCCAGGAGAAGGACGCGGCCACGCCGCCCGTGGTGGGGTTGAGCATCACGGAGACGTACGGCTTGCCGCTGGTGCGGAAGCGGGCAATGGCCGCGGACGTCTTCGCCATCTGCATCAGGGAGAAGATGCCCTCCTGCATGCGCGCGCCGCCGGACGCGGAGAACACCACCGCGGGGCACTTGAGCTCGAAGGCGCGCTCGAACACGCGCGTGACCTTCTCACCCACCACGGAGCCCATGGAGCCGCCCATGAACTCGAAGACGAAGCTGCCAATGGAGACGGGGTGGCCCTCGATGCGGCCCACGCCGGAGATGAACGCGTCGTTCTCCTCCAGGTTCTTGCGCGTGGACTTGAGCCGGTCCTTGTACTTCTTGGAGTCGGTGAAGCCGAGCGGGTCCTGGGGCTCCAGCTCCTTGTCGAACTCCTCGAAGGAGTCCGGATCCAACGTGGCCGCCAGCCGCGCGCGAGCCGTCCAGGCGTGGTGGTGCTCGCAGTGCATGCACACCATCCAGTTCTTCTCGAGCTCCTGGCGGTAGATGATCTCGTCGCACTGCTCGCACTTGGCCCAGAGTCCCTGCATGCGGGAGGGCTGGGGCTCGGCGGCTTTCTCTGCGTCGACGGCGATGCGGGGCTTCTTGGAGAACCAGGCCATGAGGCCCGGGGGTTAATCCGACCGCCGCGGGCCGTCAATACCTCCGTACGGCGCGGCGCGGCACGACGGCCCCTAGAACTGGAAGGTCTCGCCCAGCTCCAGGACGTTCACGGGCAGCGGGGCCAGCTCCTTCTTGAGCTGGGTCACGAAGGCGGGCTTCAGGTGGTAGAGCATCACCTGGGCGCCGTTGCGGTCGAACTTGCGCAGCTCCGAGCCCACGGTGGCGGGCGTCAGGTGGCCGGAGATGTCCGCCAGGGCCTGGAGGCTGTTGGGGAAGCTGGCTTCCAGCAGCAGCGCCTTCAGGTTCTTCGTGGCGTTGAGCGCCTTCCACAGCTTGTCCGTGGGGCCGGTGTCGCCGCTCATGGCCAGCGACGTCTTGCCGTCGCTGATGATGAAGGCGCACGACTCCACGGGGTGGCTCACCGGCACGCTCTTCACGGTGTAGGGGCCCACCTGGAAGGTGCTGCCGGCGCGGAAGGTCTTGATGGCCAGGACGGGCTTGTTGCGCGTGGGGATGCGCGTGAAGTCCGGCCACAGCGAGTTGTTGAACATGTTCTCGCGCAGCGCTTTCGCGCACTCGCGGGAGGCATGGATGGTGACGGGCTTGTCCCTGCGGCCGATGACCAGGTCGGCGAGCAGCGGCAGGTCCTTCACGTGGTCGAAGTGGCTGTGGCCGACGAGCACGTCGTCCACCTTGCAGAGCTGATCCAGCGAGAGCGTGCCGGTGAGTGCGCCCGCGTCGAGCGCGAGCACGTCGTCCACGAGGAAGCAGGTGCTCCTGCACGTGGGAAGCTCGCCGCCGTGGCACCCGAGGACTTGCAGCTTCACGCTAGAGGTCTCCGAACTTCCACTTCATCTCGAGGTAGTTGAGGAAGTCATGCAGCCGGGCCGTGTCGTACACGGTGATCCTGTCGCCGCTCCGCTCGATGAGGCCCGCGCGCTCCAGGCGCTCCAGCATGCTGCGCACGGCGGGCTCGCCCACGCCAATCTGCCGGGGCATCTCCCGGACGGCGAAGTCCACCTCCACGCCCTCCTCCAGCGGCCGGCCGCGCGTCTGGCAGGCCTGGAGGATTTGATGGACGACGCGGCTGGCGGGGTCGCCGTGGAGCAGGTTTTCAATCTGGGCGTCCGCCTCGGAGAGGCGCTCGGCCAGCTTCTTGATCATCCGCACGGCGATCTCCGCGTTGCCGCGGATCATCGCCTCGAAGGTCTTGGGATCGATGACGAGCAGCTTCGCGTCGTCATGCACCACGGCGGAGGCGTTCCGGGGCTTGTTGGAGATGATGGCCATCTCCCCGAAGAATTCGCCCGGCCCCAGGACCGCGAGCACCTTCTCCACGTCGCGTACGCGCTTGGAGATGGCGATCTTCCCGGACTGGATGACGAACATCTCCTTGCCGATCTCTCCCTCGCGGAAGAGCTCGGTGCCCTTGGGGAACTCCTTGCCAAAACGTTGAAAGAGGGTTTCCTCGGCGCCCATCTGGCCCGCGAGTCAATCAGCCCCCACCCCACCGGTCAAATATCCCAGACCGATATCGTGCGGGCGCCCCAGGGCAGCGAGCCGCCGCAAACCCGACACGTCCCATCCGAGGCCCGAGACAGGGGCCCCCGGGAGGGGTACAAGGCCGGCCCGTGGGAACGACCTACAAGCAGTCCGGAGTAGACATCGAGGCCGGCGACGCGTTCGTCGAGAAGATCAAGCCCCATGCCGCGCGCACCACGCGCCCTGAAGTCCTGGGCGGGGTGGGTGGGTTCGGCGGCCTGTTCGCACTGCCGCCCGGCAAGTACCAGGCGCCGGTGCTGGTGGCGGGCACCGACGGGGTGGGCACCAAGCTGAAGGTGGCCTTCCTGGCGGGGCGCCACGACACGGTGGGTATCGACCTGGTCGCCATGTCGGTGAACGACATCCTCACCTGTGGCGCGGAGCCGCTCTTCTTCCTGGATTACTTCGCCACGGGGAAGCTGGAGGTGGACGCCGCGGCGGAGGTGGTCAAGGGCATCGCGCTGGGGTGCGAGCAGGCGGGGTGCGCGCTCCTGGGCGGGGAGACGGCGGAGATGCCGGGCTTCTACGCGCGGGGCGAGTACGACGTCGCGGGCTTCTGCGTGGGCGTGGTGGAGCGGTCCGCCATCATCGACGGCAAGACGGTGAAGCCGGGGGACGCGCTCATCGGGCTCACGTCGTCGGGGCTGCACAGCAACGGCTACTCGCTGGCGCGCAAGGTGCTGCTGGACGACGCGAAGCTGCCCCTGGACATGACGCCGCAGGGGCTGGACCGGCCGCTGGGTGACGCGCTGCTGGAGCCCACGCGCATCTATGTGAAGGACGCGCTCGCGCTGTGCCAGGCCGTGAAGGTGAAGGGCATGGCGCACATCACCGGCAGCGGCATCCCGGGCAACCTGCCCCGGTGCCTGCCGGACGGGACGCGCGCGGTGCTGAGCGAGTCCACGTGGAAGAAGCCGGCCATCTTCGACCTCATCGCGAAGACGGGCGGCGTGGCGCGCGACGAGATGTTCAGCACGTTCAACATGGGCCTGGGCCTCATCGTCGTGGTGGCGAAGGAGGACGTGGCGAAGGCGCTGGAGGTGCTGCACGCCCGGGGCGTGGAGGCCACCGAGGTGGGCCGGGTGGAAGCAGGCCAGGGCGAGGCCACGGCGGTCATCGACCCATGAGCGCGCGGCGGGCGCGGCTGGGGGTGCTCGTCAGCGGCGGCGGGAGCAACCTGCAGGCGCTGCTCGACGCGGCCGGACAGGCGGACTACCCGGCCGAGGTGGCGTGCGTGCTGTCCAACGTGCCCACGGCGTTCGCGCTGGAGCGCGCCCGGAAGGCGGGCGTGCGCGCGGAGGTGGTGGACCACAAGGGCTTCGGGTCGAAGGTGGACTTCGAGGCGGCGCTGCTCGGCGTGATGGCCGACGCGGGCGTCGAATGGGTGTGCCTGGCGGGCTTCATGCGGCTGGTGAGCGCGGACTTCCTGAAGCACTTCCCGGGGCGCGTGCTCAACATCCACCCTTCCCTGCTGCCGGCGTTCCCGGGGCTGCATGCGCAGAAGCAGGCGCTGGAGCGCGGCGTGAAGGTGGCCGGGTGCACGGTGCACTACGTGGACGCGGGCACGGACACGGGCCCCATCATCGCGCAGGCGGCAGTGCCCGTGCTGCCGGAGGACGACGAGGCGAGCCTGAGCGCGCGCATCCTCGCGGAGGAGCACCGCCTGTATCCGCTGGCCGTGCGGCTGGCGGTGACGGGCGCGGTGACGCTGGATGGGACGCGCACGAAGGTGGCCGCGCGGGTGACGGGAGACAGCACCGCGCTCCGCAGCCCGGGTTCGCCGACGTGACGAAGGCCGTGGAGCCGTCGCATGCCGCGCCCGAAGTGCAGAACCCGGCTGAGAACGCCCCCTCGGATCAAGGCGAAGCGTCGGCCCGCGATGCACGACGAGAGGCCCTGCGTGCGGCCCCCACGGTGATGGTCAGCGCGTGCTTGCTGGGCGAGGCGTGCCGCTACGACGGACGCTCGCAGCGTTCGGAGCGCGTGCTCGCGGCGCTGGAAGGAAAGGCCGTCATCCCCATCTGCCCTGAGGCCGCCGCGGGCATGGGCATTCCACGTCCGCCTGTGGATCTCGCGGGTGGCACGGGCGTGGACGTCTGGGCCGGCCGTGCACGGGCCCTCACGCGGGAGACGCGCGAGGACCGCACCGCCGCGTTCCAGGACGGCGCCCAGCAGGCCCTGGAGGCTGCCCGGCGGTTCGACGTCACGGTGGCGCTCCTGAAGGAGAAGAGCCCCTCGTGCGGCAGCCAGCGCGTCTACGAGACAGGCGTGCTGCGCCCGGGTGAAGGCATCACCACCGCGCTGCTTCGCGCGGATGGGCGCACCGTCGTAAGCGACGAGGACCTGTAACCTCAGCCCAGCGCGGGCAACTCCAGCTCGTCACCCGGCCGAGGCGCGAAGCACGCCTCCACCTCTGAGTCCGTCACCTCCGCGAGCGTGGCCGGGCTCCAGCGCGGCTTCTGGTCCTTGTCCACCAGCACCGCGCGGATCCCCTCCTGGAAGTCCGGCCGCTGCGTCAGCGCCTGGCTCAACCGGTACTCCATGCGCGCCGTCGCGTCGTAGTCCTGGCCACGCCCGATGCGCAGCTGCCGCAGCGTCACCCGCAGGCTCGTGGGCGACATGCGCAGCAGCGTCGCACGCGTCTCCTCCGCCCACGCCGTCCCCTCGCGCTCCAGCGCCGCGAGGATGTCCTCCACGCGGCTCCCCTGGAAGCACCGGTCGATGACCTCTGCCCGCGACGCGAGCCCCGCAACACCGGCGTCCTGATGGAAGCCCTTCAGCACTCGCGCCGCCACCTCGCGCCCCGGTCCGCTCCAGTCCGCGGCCGCCAGCGCGCCCACCACGTCCTCCAGCCGCGAGGACTCCACCTGATGCGTCGCGTACCCCAGCCACAGCGCATCCGCCGCGTCACACCGCGCGCCGGTGAGCCCCAGGTACGTCCCCGCCTCGCCCGGGAAGCGCGGGAGGAACCAGCCACCGCCCACGTCCGGGAAGATGCCGATGGCCGTCTCCGGCATCGCGAGCACCAGCTTCTCCGTCACCACGCGGAAGGCCCCGTGCGCGGACAGCCCCAACCCACCGCCCATGCAGATGCCGTCCACCCACGCGATGAACGGCTTCGGGAAGTGGTGGATCCGATGGTTGAGCGCGTACTCCGCACGGAAGAACTCGCGCGACAGCGACATGTCCGACCGTGCGACCGAACTGGCCACCGCGCGCACGTCCCCTCCCGCACAGAAGGCCCGGCCCCCTGCTCCGCTGATCACCACCGCCTTCACGGACGGATCCGCCGCCCAGGCGTCCAGTTGGGGATGCAGCGCGCGGCACATCTCCAAGGAGAGCGCGTTGAGCGCCTTCGGTCGGTTGAGGGTGACCAGACCCACGGCCCCCCGAGTCTCCAGCAGCACGTCCTCGCTCATGGCGTGGGGGATATCAGCCCGGAAGGGGCTCGCATGGGAGATTCAGGGGTGACATGGCGGAGGAAATCGGTATTGGGGAGAACATGACTCCCGCAGCCGCCCCCCTGCTCGCCGCCGTCTTCGACATGGATGGCACGCTCGTCGACAACATGGACTTCCACAACCGCGCCTGGCTGACGCTCGCCCGGAAACTCGGTCTGGATGGCCTGACCGCGGAACGCTTCCAGAACGAGTTCGCGGGAAAGAAGAACGAGGAGATCCTCCCGCAGCTGTTGGGCCGCACCCTCTCCGTCGCGGAGCTGGACGCGCTCGCGGAAGAGAAGGAGTCCCACTACCGCGCCATCTACCGGCCCTACCTCGCGCTGCACCGGGGCGCGGAAGGCTTCCTGCACCGCCTGCGCGACGCGAACCTGCTCCTGGCCGTGGCCACCGCCGCGCCGCACGGCAACCGCGAGCTGGTGCTGGACGGGCTCTCCGTGCGCCCGCTCTTCGCCTGTGTCGTCGGCGCCGAACAGGTGACGCGCGGCAAGCCCGCGCCGGACATCTTCCTCGCGGCGGCGAAGGCCCTCCAGGTGCCCCCCGAGTCGTGCCTCGCCTTCGAGGACGCCATCAACGGCGTGCTGTCCGCGCGCGCCGCCGGCATGGTCACCGTGGGCATCACCACCACCACGACCGCAGCGGCGCTGAAGAACGCGGGGGCCCACTACACCGCCCCGGACTTCGACACGCTGCCCCCGGAGCTGCTCGCGCGCCTCTTCAGGTCCAGGGCCTGAGGGGGCACATACGCCCCACCCCGGACGTGTCAGGAAGGCGCCAAAAGGGCGCCAGACGCGGTGACGTTGTGTAGTGTTCGGCGGCCATGTCGACGTCCTCCGCCAAACTCAAGCTCCCCTCGGGCCCGTCCCGGCACGTGTACGACGTCATCGTGCTGGGCAGCCAGGTCGGAGGCGCGCTCGCCGCCGCGCTCCTGGCGAAGCGCAACCACCGCGTGTTGCTGGTGGAGCACGACGGCATGGGGCCCGGCTACGAGCACGACGGCTTCGTGCTGCCCTACGCCCCCTTCGTCGCGCCGCCCCTCAAGGCCATGCCCGCCGTGGACGAGGCCCTCAACGAGCTGGGCCTCTCCACCGCCATCGGCCGCGCGCTGCGCCCCCACGCGCCGGAGCTCCAGCTGGTGCTGCCCCGGAACCGGGTGGACCTGGTCGGGGACGCCGCCCGCCGCCGCACGGAGCTGACGCGCGAGTTCGGCGAGGCCGGCGAGGGCATCCAGGGCGCGCTCGCGGGCAGCGCCGCGCAGCACGAATCCACCGACGCCTTCTTCAAGGCCGGGCCCCAGCTGCCGCCCGACGGCTTCTTCGAGGGCTGGAAGCTCAAGGGGCAGATCAAGGATCACCCGGCCCTGGACGCCACGCCCCGGCTCGCGGGCGAGGATCCGGCGCTGTCGCTGGTGCGCGGCCTGCTGCCCTTCCTCGTCCACCTGGAGAAGCCCGGCGCGCCCCTGGCGCAGACGCGGGCCCTGTCCCAGGTGCTCACCGCGCCGTCCACGTACCCGGGCGGCATGGACGCCCTGCGCGACGTGCTCACCCGGCGGCTGACGGAGCTGGGCGGCGACGTGCTGGGCCGCGACAACCCGGCGGGCTTCATCGTCGAGGAGCTCGCGTTCGACGGCAGCAAGTTCTCTGGCGTGAAGCTGGTGCGCTCGGACACGCTCTACCGCGCGTCGTGCCTGGTGACGGCCACGGACTCCGGGGCGCTGCGCCGGCTGGTGACGGACAAGAAGCATAACCGCGGCCTGCTGGAGCATCTGGATCAGTCCAACATCAAGTCGCTGCTCTTCAGCGTGAACTGGGTGGTGCCGGAGGCGGCGCTCCCGCGCGGCATGGGCGAGCTGGTGCTCGTGGACACGCAGGACCCGGAGCTGGGCCCGCTGCTCGTGCAGCAGCACCCGGCGCGCATGGCCGCGGCCTCCGGGCACAAGGACGTGGAGGGCGTGCGCGTGGTGTGCGCGGGCGCCTTCGTCCCGGCCTCCGCGCGCGAAGAGGGAGAGGAGCACCTCCAGGCGCTGGCGAAGCGCATCGACGAGCACCTGGACCGGCTGATGCCGTTCACGAAGCAGCACCGCGCGCTGCGCTCGGTCCCCTACCTGGACGCCGGCGGAGTGCGCGGCAGCCGGCTCATGCCCCACCCGCTCTACAGCTTCGAAACGGAAGCCTTCCTGGGCGTCACGGGGTTGAAGCAGCGCACGCCCGCGAAGAACGTGATCCTGGCCGGCCGCGAGGTGCTGCCCGGCCTGGGCCTGGAGGGCGAGTTGCTCGCGGGCATCCGCGCCGCGAAGCTGGTGCAGGACATGTTGAAGAAGAAGGATCCGCTCAAGGGATAGGTCCCGGGTCGGATCCGGCTGGATTTCCGGCCTGTTTCTGGTAGGGTCCGCCGCTCTTTTATGGGCTGCTGTCGAACGCCCCAGTTTTCAAGGAGTTAGCAGTCATGGCGTGGAAGTGCGACCTCTGTGGGAAGCGTCCGCTGGTGGGTAACAACGTCAGCCACGCGAACAACAAGACCAAGAAGCGGACCCTGCCGAACCTGCAGAAGGTGCGGGCGAACGTGAGCGGCTCCATTGAGCGCGTCCTGGCCTGCACCCGCTGCATCAAGGCGGGCAAGGTGACCAAGGCCGCCTGAAGTCCGGGAGCCTTCCGGTGGGCATGACGCGCGCTCGAAAGTCCGCGCTTCCGCCCACCGAACGGCTCCATCCCCGTACGGATGACCTGGACCTCCTCCCTGTCGAGGCGGTCGTCCGACGGTTGCATCAAGAAGACCTGATCGCGCTCCACGCGGTCCGTGAGGCATTGCCGTCCATCGCGGCGGCGGCCCGGGCCGTGGCGGAAGCGTTACACGCTGGCGGCCGGCTGCTCTACGTGGGCGCGGGAACCAGCGGCCGGCTCGGCGTGCTCGACGCGAGCGAATGTCCCCCCACCTTCGGTGTCCCGGCGACGCGGGTCCAGGCGGCCATCGCGGGCGGCCGGCGGGCCCTGACGCGCGCCGTGGAGGGCGCCGAGGATGACGTCGCCGCCGGGGCCCGGGCGGTGCGGACGTTCCGGGCGACGGCGCGGGACGTGGTGTGCGGCATCTCCGCGTCGGCCTCCACGCCCTATGTCCGGGGTGCGCTGGACGAGGCCCGCGAGGGAGGGGCGCGCACGGTGCTGGTGTGCTGCAACCCGCCGGGGCCGGCCATGCGTGCGGACACGGTGGTGCTGGCGCGCACGGGGCCGGAGGTGGTGGCGGGCTCCACGCGGCTGAAGGCGGGCACGGCGACGAAGCTCGTGCTCAATGCCATCACCACCGCGGCCTTCGTGTCGCTGGGCCACGTGTACCGGGGGCGCATGGTGGACGTGCGCCCCACGAACACGAAGCTGCGGGCCCGCGCGGTGCGGATGGTCGCGGAGCTGACGGACCTGCCCCCCGCGCGGGCGGAGGCGTTGCTCCAGGCCGCGGGCGACCACGTGAAGCTGGCGCTGGCCATGCACTTCACGGGGCTTCCGGCGGCCCAGGCCCGGCGCCGCTTGAAGGACGCGGGCCTGCGAGGGCTCGAACGCCCGGCGGCGGCACGAGCGCCACGGCGACGCCCCACGCGCTGAGGCGGCGAGGGCCCGCGGTCCCTCCAGAATCCGACAGGGTGGGCGTCATTCCCAGACACACGAGGTGCCCTGCGGGCCGGGGTCCGGCGGCCGTGGGAGCTGGCCTTTAGACTTGGGGCATGCACCCCGCCACGCCACCCTCCCCCTCCCTGCCACCCCGGCTGTGCGTGGGCGTGCTGTCCGGCACCAGCGTGGACGCGGCGGACGCGGCGCTGTGCAGGGTGGACGGCACCGGCGCGGACGTGAAGCTCCAACTGCTCGCGCATGTCTCCCATCCCTTCACGCCCGACCTGGTCGCGCGAGTGCTGGGCCCTCAAGACGCCCGGAGCCTCTGCTCCCTCAACTTCGAACTGGGGGAGCGCTTCGCCGAGGCCGTGCTGGCCGTCATCGCGCGCGCGGGCGTGAAGCGCGAGGACGTCCACGTCGTCGGCTCGCACGGCCAGACGATGGCCCACCTTCCTTCGGACCTGTCCGCCATCGCCTCCACGCTCCAGATTGGCGAAGCGGCCGTCATCGCCGAGCGCACCGGCCTGCCCGTCGTCAGCGACTTCCGCACCCGCGACATGGCGGTGGGCGGCCAGGGCGCTCCGCTCGTGCCCTACCTGGACTGGGCCGTCTTCCGGAACCGCGAACGGCCGGAGGTCACGCGCGCGTTCCTCAACCTGGGCGGCATCGCCAACATCAGCGTCGTTGGCGAGCACGTGGACGACACGCTCGCGTTCGACACCGGGCCCGCGAACATGGTGCTGGACGGTCTGGCGCGCCGGGTGACGAAGGGACGGCTCGCGTGCGACCGGGACGGGAGCCTGTCCTCCCAGGGACAGGTGATCCCCGCGCTCCTGGAAGAGCTGCTCGCGCATCCGTTCCTCGCGCGGCCCCCTCCGCGCAGCGCGGGCCGCGAGGGCTTCGGCGAACCGCTGGTGGATCGGCTCTGGGCGGCGGCCCCGGAGCGGCCCCACGACTTGATGGCCACCGCGCGGGCCTTCACCGTGGAGGCCACCGCGCGCGCCTTCGACACCTGGGTGCGGCCCCGCTTTCCCCGGCTGGAGGCCGTGTATGTCTCCGGCGGCGGGACGCGGAATCCTGTGCTCATGGCGGATCTTCGGGCGCGGCTGGCCCCGGTGCCGCTGGAGCGGCTGGACGTGCTGGGCTTCCCCGAAGAGGCGAAGGAAGCGGCCCTCTTCGCCCTGCTCGCGGCCGAGCACCGGGCCGGGACGCCCGCGAATGTTCGCCCGGCAACTGGCGCCGGGCGCCGAGTCGTTCTAGGTAAGCTGACACCGTGAGCAGCGTGAACCTGATGGCCCGCGAAGTGGCCGCGAAGATCGTCTTCTACGGCCCCGGCCTGTCGGGGAAGACGACGACCCTGCGAAAGGTCTACGAGACCGTTCGCCCGGCCCACCGCGGAGAGATGATGTCCATCGCCACCGAAGGCGACCGGACGCTGTTCTTCGACTTCCTACCGGTGAAGGTGGAGCGCGTGGGCGACTGCTCCGTGCGCCTGGCCCTCTACACCGTGCCCGGACAGGTCTTCTACAACGCCACCCGCAAGCTGGTGCTCCAGGGCGCGGACGGCGTCGTGTTCGTGGCGGACTCGCAGGCGGAGGCGATGGACGCCAACCGCGAGTCCCTGGCGAACCTGGAGGAGAACCTCCTGGAGAACGGCATCCGCCTGGACCGCTTCCCACTGGTGATGCAGTGGAACAAGCGGGACCTGGACAACATCCTCTCCGTGGAGGACCTGCGCCGGGAGCTCAACCCCCGCGGCGTCCCCGACTTCGAGACGGCCGCCGCCAACGGCCGCGGCGTGATGGACGCGCTCAAGACCATCACCCGGCTGGTCATCAAGGACCTGCGCGCCAAGCGCATCGTCCCGCCGCCCCGTCCCGCCCAGCCCGGCACGCCCCCCGCGGGCCTGGAGGCGCAGCTCTCGCAGCACCTGCACAACCGCCAGCCTCCGACCGGGACGCCGCCCGCCCCTGCCAGCCCCACCGCCGCCACCATCCCCGCCACGCCCGTGCCCCGCACGCTGATGACGCCCGCTCCGCCTCGCGTGGAGCCCGCCGCCATGCCCGCCGTGGCCGTGGCGCCGAACACGGGCAGCAAGCTCCTGGGGCCCACGAGCGCGCTGGCGCCGGGGGACCTCTTCGACCACGCCCGGGCCGCGGAGGCGGCCTTCACCGCCGGGGACTACACTACCTGCGTCACCGCCTGCACCGACGCCGTCCGCCGCGCCATGGCGTTCGCCGGTGAAGGCTCCCTGGCCCAGCAGGCCTTCCTGCTGCACGTGGATGGTTCGGACCTGCTGCGCCTGCAGGGGCTGTCAACGCTGCCGCAGCTGCGCGTGGATGACGCGGCGTTCGCGCTCTACGTCCTCATGCAGGTCTTCGTGCGACTCAACGCCGTGGGGCTTCCGACCGCCGGGTGATTCGCATGGGGCACGGCTCCCGGGCCGTGCCCCAAAGGCTCAGCGCGGGAGCGTGAGCTGCAACAGCCCCATGCGGTGCAGCTTCGCCAGCGTCTTGAGCGTCTCCAGCTCTCGCGCGGGGCTGGCCAGCACCAGCGTGGACACGTCCCACGTCCCGCTGACGAGCCCGGCGATCTGCCGCTCCTCCGGCTTGAGCATCACCATCGCATGGGGGGCCTGGATGAGCTGCGGCACCACCAGCGGCGGCAGGTCCGCGTAGAGCGCGGCCACGTGCTCGCGCTGCACCAGGCGCGCGAACTCGCGCACGCGCCGGTCCGCGGGGTCGCTGGCCAGCAGGGACGCGCACACGATGCCGGCCGCGTCGTACTGGCCCTCGCGCATCAGCACCGCACCCTTCTCCAGCATCTCCGCCACCGGATCCGCTTCCACCTGTGGCGCGCCATCCACCTCCACCAGCTTCGCGCGCAGCAGCTCGTGCACCCGGCGCGTCACCGACGAGCGCGACACGCCCATGGACAGCCGCAGCCGCCCCAGGTTCTGCGGCGTCGTCGTCAGCGCCAGGATGATCCGGTGCATCAGCGGCTGGCTGGGGCTGGGCGGAGACAGCGCCTTCACGCTCAGCGCGTCGATGGGCAGCGCCTTGTCCACGTCCCCCTGCTCGTCCACCCAGCGCAGGGACTCGAAGAGCAGCTCGCGGATGCTCATGTCGGACGGCACCCAGTCCTCACCGGTGCGGTCCGCGTCCTCCGTCCAGTGGAACGTGCCCTGCCCCGCGATGGTCAGGTCCGTCATCGCCGCGAACAGCTCCTCGCGGCCCAGGTCGCGCACCCACCGCGCCTGCACACCGTGCGCGTCGAAGGCCGCGTCCACGTCCGGCGTGCGCGCCAGTTCGTCGAACGCCGCCAGCACGCGCGTGCCCGCCGCCAGCTTCGGCAGCGACAGCAGGCGGGCCACCCGGCCGCGCAGGCCTTCGCTCGCGGTGGCGCCCACCTGGCCGGACAAGAGGAACAACTTGCGCTCGCCTGCCTCCCACGACAGCTGGAGCGTCCCCGTCTTGCGGGAGCTGTCCAGCCATTGAAGGAACTCGGGGAGCGGGTAGCTGAAGAGGTCGCCGTGGATGGCCATGCGTGTCGGATTCGAGGATACAGTCCCAGGCCGTGCGCGTCGCGGTCCTGTTCATCGACGGGGTGGGCATCGGACGGAAAGACCCGGCCGTGAACCCGCTCGCGGACCGCGACCACCTCCTGGCCTGGTTCCAGGACGCCCCCGCCCCCCTCCTGCCCCATGGGGGCGTGGGCCTTCCGGTGGACCCCACCTTCGGCGTGCCCGGCCGGCCCCAGTCCGCCTCCAACCAGACGGCCATCCTCACCGGAGACCCCGCCCCCGTCCTCGTGGGCGGCCACGTGCTGGGCTACCCCAACACCGCCCTGCGGGATTTGCTCGCGGAGCGCTCCATCGTGCGGCGCCTCAAGGCCGCGGGCCGCACCGCCACCTTCGCCAACGCGTACCCCGCGCCGTACCTGGACGCGCTCGGCCTTCCCCGGCGCCCGTCCACGTCCCCGCCGGAGTTCACCCTGTCGGAGCGTGCCGCGCGCAAGGTGCGCCCCTCCGCCGCCAAGCTCGCCTTCGCCGCGGGAGACGAACCGCTGCGCACGCTGGACGACGCGCGGGCCGGCGACGGCCTCACCCACGACATCACTGGCGTCGCCGCGCGCGCATACGGATTGGACGTGCCCCACCGCACGCCCGGAGAAGCCGCGGCCCTCTTCTGGCGCATCGCCGGACAGGCGGACTTCACCTTCTTCGAGCACTACCTCGCCGACGAGGCCGGCCACGCCCAGGACTTCACGGCCGCCCGCCTGGCACTCGACACCTTCGACGCCTTCCTGCGCGCCGTGGCGGCCACCCGCCCGCACGACGCGCGCGTGTTGGTGTGCAGTGACCACGGCAACGTGGAGGACCTGTCGGTTCGAGGACACACCGTGCACGCCGTGCCCATGCTCTACTTCGGCCCCTCCGCCCCGGAGGTAGCGTCGTTCTCCACCGTCGCGGACGTGGGCCGCTCGGTGATCCGCTGGCTCGGGGCCAACTAGAGGGACGCAGGATGCGGGTGGGCGGTACCGGACGATGGAGCCTGTTGCCCGCCCTGCTCGCGGTAACGGTCCTCCTTTCCGCGTGCGCTGCCGCGCCGAAGAAGGCCGACAGCCCCACCGCCACGCTGGCGCTGCCCGGCGGTGAGTTCCTCTTCGAGCACTCCGCGAAGGACACCCAGGCCGCGGACATGGTCCGCCGCGCCGTGGAGAACGCCGCGCCGAGCCTGGCCCGCTGGGGCATCTTCCAGGAGCCCGTCACCCTGGTCATCCACCCGAACCACGCCGCCCTGGAGCGCGCCGCACGCCGCTCCGGCTACGACTTCCTGCGAGCCTGGGCCCGCTACGAGCAGGTGGAGGTCCAGAGCCCCCGCACCTGGACGCGCGCCGGCGCCACCCAGAAGCAGGTGGACGAGCTGCTCCTGCACGAGCTCACCCACAGCCTCATGTGGCAGGCGTCCGCCTCCGTGTCGGACTGGACGAAGAAGGGCATCCCCATCTGGTTCAGCGAGGGCATGGCCTCGTACACCGCCGGCCAGGGCTACCGCGTCCCCAGCCTGGAGGACCTGTCCCGCTTCCTCCACCAGTACCCCCAGGCGGATCCGCTCGCCCGCGCCGAGTCGCTCTACGAGACCGAGAACGCCACCGTCTACGGCGCCGCCCACCACGCCTTCACCTTCCTCATGGAGCGCTACGGAGAGGCGCGCGTCCGGGGCGTCCTCGCCTCCATGCGCCGGGGCCAGGACTTCACCGGAGGCTTCCTGGAGGCCATCGGGCTGCCCGTGGATGCCTTCCTCCGCGACTTCCGCCGCTACGTGTACCTGCGGGGCTTCAAGGGGGGCCGGCTGACCCCACCCCTGGTCCTTCCACGCCCGGAAGGGCGCGGAATTCCTGGGAATCCCAAGCTCCCAGCGCCGTCTACCCCACATTCGCCCACTTCCACGCCCCCGGACACAACTCCGGTGGCCCCAAGCCCGACAAGTTGAGCAAGCCCGCTATGCGTGGGCCGCCGGAGGTCTCCCCCGTGACCGATTCGAAAATCAACCGCCCGAAACCCACCTCGTCCCCCACCACGGGTAACACCACCACGGATGCCGCCACGCTGGCCGAGCGGCAGAGGGCCGCCGCCGCGAAGGCCGCCGCCGCGAAGCGCAACCAGTCCGGATTCGAGTCCGCTCCCGCGACGGGCGCTCGCGCTCCGGTGGCCGGCACCGGCAACCTGGCCCGCTCCGCCAACGCGAGCGCGCTGTTGGGCGCCGCGCCCACGTCCGCGGTGAAGAACGGCGCGACGGTGGCGAACCCCACCACGCGCACCATCACGTTCACGTACGACGCGGGCCCTCACGCGGAGCTCACCAACCCGAAGCTCAAGGGCAGCTGGGACACGGACGGCCGCTACAACGCGCAGTGGTCCTCTGGCGGCATCCCCATGAAGCCGCTGGGCAACGGCAAGTACGAGGCCACGGTGAAGGTGGCGGACGACGGCCTGGCTCGCAACTGGGAGTGGGGCGTCAGCGTGGACGGCCCGTCCGGCAAGGACCAGTGGGCGGTGATGGGCGAGGGCAATCTCAAGTTGGACCTGTCCAAGTCCACCGCGTCGTACTCGCCCACGACGTACCACACGATGGGCGCGCAGAAGTCCGGCCAGGACGTGAACTTCAAGTTCTGGGCGCCGGACGCGCGGGCCGTGCAGGTGAAGGTGACGGACAAGCAGGGCCGCGAGCAGCGCATCCCCATGACGCGCGACGAGGGCGGCAACTGGACCACGCAGGCCAAGGGCGCGTGGGCCCAGATGGAGGGCAAGGCCTACGTCTACGAAGTGGTGGACTCCACGGGCGCTGTCAGCGACCGGCCGGACCCCTACGCGCGCCGGATGATGGGCGAGCAGCGCGGCCTGGACCGGCTCTACCTGGACCCCACGCGCGGCAAGGAGGTGGACCGCTACTTCACCGGCGCCACCGGCCTGATGCGCTTCGACATCGACAGCGCGGAGGACGCGGACAGCGCGTTCCTGATCCTCAAGGACGGCGACGGCAACCCGCTCAACAAGCAGCAGCTCCAGGAGCGCCTGGGCAAGTTCGACGACACGCTCATCGACAAGCTGCACGGCGGGAAGCTCAACGACTTCTGGTCGCGCAACGTCACCGACGACGGCCGCATCAAGATGACCAACCAGGCAGGCGCGTGGACGGCGCTCGTCAATGACCCGGAGAAGCTGGCCGGCCTGCGCTACGAGTTCCAGGTGTTCGACAAGGACGCGCAGGGCAAGCTCCACCTGCGCGACGACGTGAACAACGACGGCAAGCTCTCCGACACGGAGCGACTGGCGTCAGCGGAGAACGACCCGTGGAGCGACCTCATCACCACGGGCAGCGGCGTGTCCTTCCGCGGCTCCATCCTCACCGACCCCACGACGTTCCAGTTCAAGAACGACGACGTCCCGCGTGAGAAGGATCCGTCGAAGTGGGTGGTGTACCAGCTCCACCCGGGCAGCTTCCTGGGCGAGGCGGGCAACGCCAACCGCTCCACCATGGAGGACCTGATCAAGAAGCTGGATTACTTCAAGGAGCTGGGCGTCACCACGCTGGAGCTGCTGCCCACCAACGAAGTGGAAGGCGCGCGCAACTGGGGCTACCTGGGCGTGAACAGCCTGGCCACGGAGAGCTCCTTCGGCTTCGAGGACGAGACGGGCCAGTGGGTGGAGGGCGATGAGGCCCTCAAGCGCTTCATCGACGCGGCCCATGGCAAGGGCCTGAACGTGGTGTCGGACGTCGTCTACAACCACGTCTTCGGCGACCACAACGGCCTGTGGAACGTGGGCGGCCCCAGCAACCCCTACTTCAACTGGTCCAAGGAGCCCGGCCAGTTCGAGCAGCGCGACACCCCGTGGGGCGCCGTGCCCGCGTACAACACGCCGCAGGTGAAGCAGCTGTTCGTGGACCACGCCGTGCAGCAGATCGCCGAGCTGAAGTTCGACGGCCTGCGCTTCGACTTCACGGAGCCCATCAAGGGCACGGGCGGCAAGGACGGCTGGGAGATGCTCCGGGAGATCAACCGCCAGGTGCACTTCATCAACCCGGACGCGTGGACCGTGGCGGAGCAGTTCGACTACGAGCCGGACATCTCGCGTCCGGCGAAGTCGGACGGCACGGGCGGCGGCTTCGACGCCCAGTGGTACACGGAGTTCCAGCACCGGCTGGTGCGCGACAACAGCAAGCCGGGCCTGATCCAGGCCGCCTCGCGCGGGATGAAGACGGACGTGGACGCGTTCGTGAACCTGATGACGAACCCGCGCGGCCTGGACGGCTGGAAGCACGCGCTGTCCATCATCAGCAACCACGACGAGGTGGGGAACGCGGAGCGCACCATGAACACCGCGGAGGGCGCGGAGGCCACCGACTTCCCGGACAACTGGTCGCGCGGCGCCGCCCGCTTCGCCGCCGGCATCGGCATGGCCGGCCCGGGCATCCCCATGTTCTTCCAGGGTGACGAGTTCGGCGCCCAGAACGACTTCAAGTGGGGCAACCCGTCCACCTGGGACAGCGACTGGAGCTGGCAGGACGTGGGCCAGGGCGTGGATTTCGGCAAGGTGACGTTCAACGACACCACCAAGGCCACCTACGAGCGCCTCTTCGAGCTGTCCCCGGACGCGCGCGCGAAGGACAGCGCGTACAAGGCCTTCTCCGCGGACGACAAGAAGCTGTTCTCGGAAGTGGCCGCCCTGCCCGCCTCCGAGCGCAAGGACGCGATGCTGGACGTCACCCGCCGGCAGTCCTTCAGCTTCTACAAGGACTCCATCGGCCTGCGGAACAGCAGCGACGCCTTCAGCGCGGCGGCGGAGGTGAAGCGCGTCTACACCCACAACGACGACAGCGTGATGGCCTTCACGCGCAAGTCGGGCAACGAGGAGTTCCTCGTGGTGGGCAGCCTCAACCAGAAGAACCTGGAGGGCTACTCGCTGCCCTTGCCCCCGGGCCAGTGGAAGGAAGTGCTGAACAGCGACGCCTCCGTGTACGGCGGCGGCAACTTCGGCAACTACGGCGCCACGCTGAACGGCGGGAACACCCCGGTGAACATCCCCGCCGCCGGCTACGTGGTGCTGAAGAAGGTCGGTTAGTCCTTCTTCGCCTCCGGTCCGGCCGTCCCCTTCTGAGGGGCGGCCGGGCTGGGCAACAGCGGCGGCCGGTCCTTGCCCTCCATGGTGCGCTGCAGCTCCAACTCCTGGAGCAGCACCGCGGGCGCCACGGTGGACACGGGCACGTTGCCGCTCTCCGCGCCGCAGAAGCCGTTGAACACGCCCAGCTTCTGGCCCGTAGCGAGGATGCGGTTCACGGACGACAGCGGCGTGCCCACGATTTCGACCCCGCGCACCAGCGTCTCCTCGCCGGTCTTCACGTCCACGCGGTACACCATGCGCGGCACGCCCTTGAAGGCCTGGTAGCCGTAGCTGGACGTGTTGGTGTTGCCGCCCGTGATGTCGCGGATGATGAGCCCGAACGGCTTGCCCTGCCGCTTCGCCTCCGCGACGAGCAGCTTCTTCAGCTCCGCGTCGCTCACCTGTTTCGTGCTGTCCACCAGCAGGTTCGCCATGCGCGCCACCGGCTGGAGCGTGCCCTGGCCGCGTCCGTGGCCGTTGGACTTGGGGAAGCCCTCCACTGGGTGACGGCTCATCAGGTAGCCCTTGAGCACGCCCTTCTCCACCAGGCTCACCGGCTGACCCTTCACGCCCTCTTCGTCGTAGAGGTAGTAGCCGTTGAGCGGCTCGCCGTTCACCTCGCGCCGGGACGGATCATCCCGCAGCGACAGGAAGGCCGGGAGGATCTGCTTCCCCTCCTGTCCCTTGAACGTCTTGCCGTCGGTGTCGCCGTCCTGCCGGTCCGCTTCCAGCCGGTGGCCGAGCGTCTCGTGGAAGAGCACGCCCGCGGCCTCCGGCGCCAGGATGGCCGGGCCCGCGTACGGGGTGATGGCCGGTGCCTGCCGCAGCGCGAGCAGCTCGTCGATGACCTTCTGCGCCGCCGCGTGCACGCGCGCCTCGTCGGGCATCCCCGCTTCCGTGGGCAGGTAGAAGCTGCGCGAGTTGTCGAGCAGCTGCCCGTCCGGCGCGCGCGTCACCGCGGAGACGTGGAACGCGTACAGCGTCTCCTCCGTGATGAGGCGCGTGCCTTCGGACGACGTAAACAACCGCGTGACCTTGTCCGCGGTGATGCGCACTTCTGAATCGAACAGCTCCGGGTGCGCGTTGAAGCGCGCGGACACTTCGCGCGCCAGCTTGCGCCACTTCGGGCGATCAAAAGGGAACGCCACCGGCGGCTGCACGTAGGTGGCCGGCGTCTCCTTGGAGAAGGACGCGGGGCGCTTGGGGTCCTCCACCGAGTAGACGTCCTCGCCCTTCTTCTTCAGGTACTGGAAGAGGGCGGCCTTGTACTTCTCGTCCGTGACGAGCCACAGCGCCGTGCGCAGCGCGAGCGGCGAGTCGTCCTGCGGCCCGTCCTTGCGCGCGGTGAAGCTGGAGCCCTTGCTGGTGCTGAAGCCGAAGTCGAGCGAGTCCGCCACGGAGCTGTCGTAGTCGTAGCTGCCCACGCGCACGTCCACGCCCAGCTTGCGCTCGCGGTAGTCATCGTCCTGGAACAGCGCTCCGTAGCGCGCGATGATCAACCGCGACTCGTAGTCCTTCACGCCGTAGCTCAGGAAGTACGGCGCTTCATGGCCGTTCACCTTGAGCTGCTGCTGGTTGCGCTGAAGCTCCGCGCTCATCGCGTCCAGCAACGGAGCGCGAGGGTCGGGAGCGGGCGCCGCGCCCATCAGCAGCGACGCGGCCATGAGCATCGGGAACAGGGGACGGGAGGAGCCGGGCACGGCCACGCACTGTAGCCAGAAACGCGGCGAGGGCCCTCCCCTCACGCACCCTGGCGTGAAGCGAGGACCCTCCTGCCCGCATGCCCTGTTCGTTACAGGCCTACGCCTTGACGATCTTCTCGCGGCCCTGGGTGACGGCCTTGGTCGCGTTGCGCGTGTCGACGACGATGTTCGAGCGCTGGACCAGCTCGTTGTAGTCGATGTGCGAGTGGTCGGTGAGGATCATCACCGCGTCGTACTGGCTGAGCGTCTCCGGGTCGAGCGGGACGGACTTCATCTCCATGTTGAAGCCGTGGCCCTTGTGCAGCTCCTTCACGAACGGGTCGTGGTAGGCGATGTCCGCGCCCTTCTCCTTGAGGAGCGTCATCACGCGCAGCGACGGGGACTCGCGGTGGTCGTCGATGTCCTTCTTGTACGCCGCGCCGATGCAGAGGACCTTCGCGCCGTTGAGGACCTTCTTGTTCTGGTTGAGCGCCTCCATCGTGCGCTGCACCACGTAGTAGGGCATCTGCCAGTTCACCTCACCGGCCAGCTCGATGAACTTGGTGTGGAACTCGAACTCGCGCGCCTTCCACGTCAGGTAGAACGGGTCGATGGGGATGCAGTGCCCGCCCAGGCCGGGGCCCGGGTAGAACGGCTGGAAGCCGAAGGGCTTGGTGCTGGCGGCCTGGATGACCTCCCACACGTCCACGTTCATGCGGTCGCAGAGCATCTTCATCTCGTTGACCATGGCGATGTTCACGCAGCGGTAGATGTTCTCCAGCAGCTTGGAGAGCTCCGCGACGCGCGTGGAGGTCACCGGCACCACTTCCTTCAGGGCGCTGCCGTAGAGGGCGACCGCCACCTCCAGGCACGCGGGCGAGTAGCCGCCCACGACCTTCGGAATCGTCTTGGTGTTGAAGCCCTTGTTGCCCGGGTCCTCGCGCTCGGGGCTGAAGGCCAGGAAGAAGTCCACGCCCGCCTTGAGGCCGTTCTTCTCCAGCAGGGGCTTGAGGATCTCCTCGGTGGTGCCCGGGTAGGTGGTGGACTCCAGGATGAAGAGCTGGCCGGGGCGCACGTACGGCGCCAGGGCCTCGCCCGTCTGGATGATGAAGGTCATGTCCGGCTCACGCGACGCGGTCAGCGGCGTGGGCACGCAGATGATGACGCAGTCGAGCTCGCGGGACTTCGCGAAGTCGTTGGTCGCCTTGAGCTTGCCAGCGGTGGTGAGCTCCGCCAGCGGCGCGCTGGGGATGTGCTTGATGTAGCTCTCACCCTTGGCGATCTTGTCGATCTTGCGCTGGTCGACGTCCAGCCCCGTGACCGGGAAGCCTGCTTCCGCGAAGGCCATGCCCAGCGGAAGACCGACGTACCCGAGACCCACCACGCCCACCTTCGCTTCCCGATTCTGAATCCGACCCAGCAACGGGTTGCCAACCATCACGCGCATTGTCGTTACTCCCAGCAGTTGACGTGCGGCCTCGCCGGCTCACACGTCCCGACCCACACCAATCACCTGAAGACGAACACCCACCCCAACCATGCCGGAGGCGTCAGCTGCCTCCGGAACTCCACCGACACCGCCGGCACCACGCGCCCATACGCGGGCGAGTAGCGAGACGGCACGAGCAGGGTCTCCAACCCCCGCCCGAAGAGCACCCAACCCGCGGGTGCATCCGCCGGTCCAATCTCAAGGGCCCGTGCATCGAAGGCCTCCGGGCCCTCCTGCACGCGCCCTGCCCGCGCCACCACTTCCGCTGCGGGCTGGCACCACCGCGCCTGCGCATCTGGCAGGTGCAAACGTCCGACCACCTCATGACGGCCCGTTCCGACGAGCCGGTCCCCCACGGCCAGCGCGCGCACGTGCCGGTCGAGGAAGAAAGTCCTCTCAATCCCTACCGGGGCCGGCAGGTGGCGGTAGCCGTCATGGCGCACCACCAACCGGTCATGCTTCGCGCCGGGCTGGAAGGCCACGACGCGAGCCCGGGCATCCTCCGGCAGCGCGAACAGCCGCGCCGGATCCAACGGGGCCTGCTCCGCCCCATCCACCTGAAGCGTGTTGTGCGCCGCGGTGCTCCGCATCGCGTTGCGCAGGGCCGGATCCCGCGTATACGAACCCGTGCCTGAATCGACGATGACGGGGCGGCCGGCGAGGTGAAGCTCGAAGGAAAGCTTGTCGTTGTGGCTGTGTCCTCCGACGCCCCGCTGCCCCTGCTTTCCGGCCGAGACGGTGAGCACGACCCCTTCGCCGCGCAAGATGTGGAAGCCACCTTCCGAAAAGCTTACCGACGCGGGCGCCGGAGCCACGGGCAGCGCGTTGAAACGCACCAGGCCCGCGTCGCCCAGGAGCCACGCCGCCTCGTCCGGGAACACGCCGCCGCCCAGCCCCGCGTCGTTGAAGAGCGCCGCGCCCAGCCCCGCGAGGTAGCTGTGATCCCCGTCCTCGCGCTCCTGGAACGGGAACACGCGGCCGCTGTCGTTGTCGCCAATCTGTGGAGCCAGGCCGGCTTCCGACGACCAGGCGCGGGCCGCGACGAACATCAGGCGCAGACGCGCTTCGTACGCGGGGCCCATCGACACGCCCGCGCCGCGAGCGACGAGGAAGGCCAGCGTGAACAGCTCCACCGACAGGCGGTGGTAGGGAATGGAGCCCTCGAAGGACGTGCCTTCGGGGTGGACCTGAGCCTCCATCTGGGTGCGCAGGCCGTTCGCCGCGAGCGCCACCTGACGGGGCGCGCCGGGCAGCTCCGGGAAGAGCAGCCCCACCACCGCCAACCCCACGTAGTTGGAGACGAGGTGGTTGTTGGGCACCGCGCTGGTGTCCTCCAGATGGGCTTCCACCCAAGCGCAGTGCTCCGCGAGCGCGCCCAGCACGGGCACCAGGAACTCCGGACGGCGCACTTCCGGCGCGTCCGCGAACATCACCAACGCCTGCGCGATGTTGGCCGCGCGCAGGGCAATCTCCATGGGGCACGTCCAATGGACGCCCATGCCCACGGGGTTCGCCTGCAGGAAGTCCAGCGTCTGCGCGACGAAGGCCGTGGCGAAGCGCGAGCGCTCCGCTTCGGTGTCAGCAACCCACGCGCCCTGGGCCAGGGCCAGCGCGCTGTCCAGCCGGGCCATCACCCACGGGTACTTCGGATCCATGCCCGTCACGTGCAGCGGCATGCGCTCCACGGGATCCACCGGATACTGCCGGCCGCTCACCGGCTCCAGGGACCAGTCCACCGGCTTGCCTTCGCCGAAGGCCACCTTCATGCCGAAGACGTCCCACTCCTGACGGAGCGCCTGTTCGGCGCGCTCGAGCGTGCGCACCTTCGCGCCCGGAAGCTTCTGGATGGCGGCGCGAGCGGACTCGCGCTGCGACAGTTCGCACCATGCGCGCGACGTGCGGTGATCCAGCGCGAGCGTCACCAGGTCCTCGGCGCGGGTGGCGCCGAAGGACTCCAGCAGCTGCGCCTCGTCCACCTGCTCCCGGCGGCGGTACAGCGCCTGCCGTGCGACCTTCTGGACCCGGCGGACCGCGCTCTTCGCGAGCGCCCCAGGCGCCATCCGAGCCATCGTCGCGTAGTAATCGAGAGTACCCATCCGCCCCTTCCCGCCCAGCCTGACGTGGGCTGGTGATAGCAAGCGGCTGGCCAAAACCTTTTCCCAGCAAGAGCAAGGGTTTGGCGCGAGGGGGCTGCCCGAACGGCGGTAAAAATGTCCGCCCGGCGTGATCAGCGTGGGTAAAGGATTGCTGCCTGGTGCGGAACGGAAGTGCTCCCCGGTGGAGCCATTGCGCCTCTTGACGGGCATGACCATTCCTTGGCGCGTGCGGGCTGGGGCTTGGATGGGGCGGCGCATCGAGGACGACCTCGATGCCAGGATGGAAACGACGCTGACGGCGGTGGCCGAGCAGGCGCTGCGCAAAGGAACGCGCGCGGGCCTGGAGGCTCTCCTCAAGGCGTCCTTGCGGCTGACCGGTGCGACCGGCGCGGCCCTCTATGAAGGACGCGTTTGCGTGATGAAGGTGGGGAACGTCCCCGCCCGTCGCGCGGATGCATCGAAACGGTCCTCTGTCATGGAGATATGGCCCGCGCCACTGACGACGTCGCAGCGGAGCGTGGTGGCGCGCTTCAGCACGTTCGCCCCGGCGCTGCTCGCGGCGCATTCGCGCGAGGCGGCCCAGGGCGCACGACAGGCCCGGCTGCTGGAAGCGAAGCGGCGCCTGGAGCGCACCGTGGCGGTGCAGGACAAGCGGCGCTCGCGCGCGGCGCATGACCTGCGTACACCGCTCATGGTCATCAAGGGCTACGTGGACATGATGCTCAAGGGCACCGGCGGACCGCTGGGCCCGCAGGCGCAGCGCTACCTGGAGCGCATCGCCAAGGTCGCCGCGGATCAGAAGGAGCTCATCGACCGGCGCCTGGCACCACCCGTGCCGGGCCTGGATGACCTGCGCCCCGTGCTGACGCGCGCCTTCGCGCCCACGCGAGGCCGCGCCGCCGCCACGCTGACGCTGCCCGCGGAACGGACCGTGCCGGTGAAAGGCGCCCGGGCGGACTGGGAGCTGCTCGCCCGCACCCTCGCCAGGGGCACCGTTGGCGCCGTAGCGGTGGACGTCCACCTGGGCCCGGCCCAGGAGGCCTCCCAGTGGCTGCTGCGCGTCCAGGCCTGCCCTGGCGCGGCCCTGACGGCGCGGACGCAGGCCATGCTCCAGCAGCTCACGGAGCGGCTGGGAGGCACGATGGCCGTGGCCGTGGAGCCCAGGCTGGAAATCACCCTGGTGCTGCCGGGGGATGACGCCTTCCCAGTACCTGCCTACTGCTGAGGATATGAGAAGGCGGGAGACGTCAGGCCAGTGCGCGAAAGGTAGGCGGAGGTCGCAACTCGCCTACTCGCAACTGCGATAAAAGGGAAAGCGGTTTTCCTTCCTGACCCCGAAGGCCTCCCCCATGAAGCTCAACCGAAGCTCGAGCGTGCTCTCCACGAAGTCCGACTCGGCGCTGTCGACGCCGCAGCCGCGTCGCAGCAACTCCGTGGATGCGAAGCCCACCACGACGACGTCGCCGTCCTCAACGCCGACGAAGCCCGCCCGGTCGAACTCGGCGCCCCCGACGGCCAACCGGCCGCCGAGTGACGTGTCCACCGGCAGCCCGTCGCGCACCCGCCCGCGCAACCCCGAAGGGGCGGCGAGCGTGAACAACGCGCAGGCGAGCGGCGCCAAGAAGCCCACGACGAACACCGAGATCCGCGCCTGGTACAAGCAGCAGATCGCCGGCATCCCCGCGAACGACGCGAAGCTCCAGGCGCAGGGTGCGTCGCTGGCGGACCGCGCGAAGGCCGCGCACGCCATCCGCCACGAGGCCCGCGTGGGCGCGCGTGAGTTCATGGGCACGTTTGAATCCGCGATGCTCAAGGCGCGCGACTTCTTCAAGTACGGCCGTCTGGACGGCCCCTCTTTCGACCAGCTCGTCGGTGAGGCCAAGAAGAGTGGCTTGAGCGAGGCGCAGGCGTACGACAAGATCATCAACAGCTCGCAGCGTACCAACCAGGCCGTGGACAACATCTACGCCAAGCCACAGGCAAAGCTATGAACGCTGATCAACTGATGAAGCAGAAGCTGGAGTGGGTGAAGACGTCGGACCCGCTCCACCCGCTGCGCACCAAGGCGGAGGGCAAGGAACTGCGCCTGCGCATCGGCGACTTCCCCGAGGAGTCCATGTACACGCTGCTCGTCGACGACCAGGAGGTCACCGAGTTCGACGACTGGCCCAAGGCGTGGGTCCGCCCGCGCTGAAGAAGCGGCTCGCGGCTGAAAAGAACAGACGCCCTGTCCCTCGCTCCAGGCGAAGGACGGGGCGTCGTCGTTTCCAGGCTGCCCTGCCCTGCTTCAGCCCGGCAGCAGCTGGCGCACGAGCTCCAGGAGCTTGCCGCGCTCCACCTCGCGTTTGACGAGGTAGCCGTCCGCGCCCGCCTCCAGACCGGCCGCGCGGTCCTCGTTGCTGTCCAGCGACGTGACCAGGATGATGGGCGTGCGCCGGAACATGGGGTGGCCCTTGATGCGACGGGCCAGTCCCACGCCGTCCAGCCGGGGCATCTGCCAGTCGCTGACCACCAGGTGGCAGTGAACGCGCTCCAGCACCTGCCACGCCTCCTCGCCGTCCGACGCCGTCACCACCGGGTAGCCGGCGATCTCCAGCAGCGACTTCATCGCGAAGCGCGTGGTGAGCGAGTCGTCGCACACCAGGATGCGCGGCAGCTTGGATTCACCACCGGAGGTGCGCGTGTCCGGCTTGGCCGCGCGCAGCAGCTCCGGCGCGTTGAGCACCGGCACCACGCGGCCGTCGTCCAGCACCGCCGCGCCCGCCAGGTGCGTGACGTCCCGCAGGTGTTTGCCCAGCGCGCGGACCACCAGCTCCTGCTGCCCCACCACCTCGTCGATGGCGTACAGCACGCGCTCTTCACCGAGCGACAGCAGCACCGCAGTCTGCCGCCGGCCCGACTCCAGCGCGAGCGGCATGCGCGGCAGGCCGATGGCCTCCGAGAGCGACAGGAACGTGAGCTGCTCGCCATCCAGCCGCGCCACCACGCGTCCGGCCACCGTGCCCACGTCGTCCGCGTCCAGCCGCAGCACGCGCTTCACGGTGTCGGAGGGAATCGCGGTGATGGTGGTGCCGGTGCGCACCAGCAGGCCCAGCGCCGCCGCCAGCGTCAACGGCAGGTCCACGATGAAGCGCGTGCCCTTGCCGGGCGTGTACTCCACGTCCGCGCTGCCCTGCAGCCGCTGCGCGGTGGCCAGCACCACGTCCAGGCCCACCCCACGACCCGACGTGGAGGTCACCTCGTCGCGCGTGGAGAAGCCCGGCTGGAAGATGAGCCGCGCGGCCTGCGCGTCCGACAGCTTGTCCGCCGCCTCCTGGTTCATCAGGCCCCGGCGCACCGCCGTCGCGCGCACGCGCACCGGGTCCAGGCCCGCGCCGTCATCCTCCACGATGACGCCAATGCGCGTGCCCCGCGCCTCCACCCGCACCACCAACCGGCCCGTCTCCTGCTTGCCCGCCGCCTTGCGCTCCGCGGGCATCTCCAGCCCGTGGTCGATGGCGTTGCGCACCAGGTGCACCAGCGGATCCTTCAGCGCGTCCACGATGCGCCGGTCGAGCCGCACGTCGGTGCCGCCCAGCTCCAGCGCCACCTCCTTGCCCAGCCGCGCAGCCGTCTCGCGCACCGTGCGCCGCAGGGGCTCCAGCACCTGCGAGGCCGGCACCATGCGCAGGTCGCGCAGGTCGTCGCGGATGACCTGACCGATGAGCGACTGCTGCTCACCGTCGCGGTGCGCCTCCTTCGCATGCTCCAGCAGGCGCTTCTGCATCGTGCGCATCAGGCCCACGCCCGTGCGCAGCGGCTCCAGCGCGGATCCGCCTCCGGACATGGCCAGCTGCGACGCGGCGCGCTCCAGGTGCAGCAGCACCTCGTGCGCTTGATCCGTCAGCGACCGGAAGCCCTCCGTGCGCCGGCCCTGCTGCGACCGCCCGGACACCAGGTGCTCCACCTGGAGCGCCAGCGAGTCCAGCGTCTTCACGGACACGCGCACCGCGCGGTCCACCGTCCCGGCGCGGCCTTCAGGAGCCGGAGTGCTCGCACGCGCCGCGGGCTTCGCCGCAGGGGCCGGAGTCAGATTCACAGGCTCGGGCTTGAGGACCGCGACAGCCTCCTCCGCCACGCTCAGCGCCATGCGCAGGTCCACCAGCGCACCCGCCACTTCCGCCGCCGCCTGTCCCGCCGCGTCCCCGCCCTCCTCCATGCGCGTGAAGCCCAGCGCCGCGGCCTCCGCCAGCGTGGCCACCGCATCCGCCTGGACGGCCTCCGCGATCTGACGCAGGGCGTGCGCCTGGTCCACCGCTGAACGCACCGCGCCCGCCCGGTCCTCCACCTTGGGGGACACCAGCGTGCTCAGCGCCGTCTCCAGCGCCACCAGCGCCTTCAGCCCGTCCTCGCCCAACGGGCCGTTGATGGCGGCGTCGTCGGACCCGGGGGGGGCCGGCTCCTCGTGGCCCAGGGCCTTGAGCAGCGAGCCCACGCCGTCCACCACGGGCTGTTCACCCGCGTCGCCCCGGTTGAGGGCGTTCTCGATGGCGGAGAGGCCCCGGAGCATCGCCTCCACGGCGCCCCGGGAGATGGGCTGATCCACGTCGACGTGGGACAGCCCGTCCTCGATGGCGTGAACGATGCGTTCGATGTCGTCCAGCCCCAGGCTCGCCGCGGAGCCCTTGAGGCTGTGCACCACGCGCTTCAGCGACGGCATCAGGTCCGCGTCGCGGGCGCTGGCCGGCTGCTCCAGCCCCAGCACCTTCGACCCGATGGCCTGAATCTGTTCGCGCGTCTCCGCGGCGAACACCGGCCAGATGCTGCGCAGCAACTGCGGATCCATGAAACCCCAGTCCCCTCTAGCCGCGCCTTGCGGCCGCCGGGTTGCCCAGCTGTGTGAGGTCCAGCACCGTGAGCCGGTCCGGCGTCAGGAACAGGAACGGCCCCGGCGGCGGCTGGGACAGCTCCGCGCGCGGCAACTCCAGCCGTCCGTCCACGACCTCCGTCGCCAGCCCGAACGCCTCGTCGTCCACTTCCACCACCACGACCTTGCTCAGGTCGGACATGCCCCCGCCCTCCAGCCCCAGCAACTGCCGCAGGTCCAGCACCGGCACGATGCGCGAGCGCGACAGGAGCGCCCCCAGCACGTGGCGCGGCGCCCCGGGAAGCGAGCACATCCCGCGCGACTCCAGCACGTGGTCCACGTAGTCGATCTTCACCGCGTAGCGCTCGCCGCCCACCTGGAAGGCGAGCACCGTGACGACCTCCTGGCGCGTCTCGTGGCGCGAGTTCGCCAGCGCCACCGCGCGCTGGTGCAGCACCTCGCGCCGCCTGTGGGCGCTCACGACGGTGGCGCCTTCCAGCAGCATCTGGGCCGCGTCGAGCGAGGCCTTCAGCTCGTCGAAGTCGATGGGCAGCAGCTTGCGGTCGTCAGTAGACATGGGCGGGCGGTCAGTACTTCGTGGCCGGCAGCTTGAGGATGTCCCGCACCTTGGAGCGCAGGTCGTCCACGGACACCGGCTTGTTGAGGAACGCGCTCGCGCCGACGAGCTTCCCCTTCTGGCGGCTCGCGTCGTCCTTCAGCGACGTGAGCAGCATGAAGGGCGTGTCGTGCAGCTTCGGGTCGCCCCGGATGGCCGCGCACAGCGCGAAGCCGTCCATCTCCGGCATCTGCACGTCGGAGATGATGAGGTCCGGCTTCTGCTCGCGCGCCCGCTTCAGTCCCACCGCGCCATTGGGCGCGTCCACGAAGTCCAGCCCCCACCCCATCAGGTAGACCTGCAGGAGGTTGGTGATGGTCTTCGTGTCCTCCACGATCAGCACCTTCGCTGCCTTGCGTGCCCCACCCGTCACGTTGCTGTTCATAGCTGGTACCTGCCTACAAGTTCAGAGAAGCGCTTCGACAAGATGGAGAGATTGCCGGCCACCTGCTCGATGCGCCGGGTGCCCTCCACCGAATCACTCATGGCGGACGTCAGCTCGCCCATCGCCGTGGCGATCTGCTCCACACCAATGGTCTGCTGCCGCGTGTTGCCCGCGATCTGCCGCGCCGCCCCGGACGACTCGCGGATGACCTCCGACAGGCCCAGGATGGTGGAGCCCGCGCCGCGCGCAAGCTCCATCGCCGCCTGGGCGCGCCGGCTGCCCTCGTCCGTCGTGGTCACCGCCAGACGGGTGCCTTTCTGCACTTCACCCAGGAGCACGCGCACCTGCTCGGCCGCCATGCGGGACTGCTCCGCCAGCGTGCGCATCTCCGTGGCCACCACCGCGAAGCCGCGTCCGTGCTCGCCCGCCTTCGCCGCCTCGATGGAGGCGTTGAGGGCCAGAAGGTTGGACTGCTCCGCCACGTCCTTCACCTGTCCGATGATGTCGCTGATCTGCAGCGTGCGCTCGTTCAGGTCGGTGATGGCCAGGGCAATGGCCTTCACCTGTTCGCCCAGCTTCTCCATGCCCTCCACGCTCTCCGTGACGACCTTCTGTCCCTGAGCGCTGAGCGACTCCGACTTCTGCGTCTGGGCGATGACCGCGTCCGCGTAGGACGTGGCCTGCTTGGAGGTCTGGGCGATCTCCGCCACCGTGGTGCTCGTCTCGTTGATGGCGGACGCCTGCTGGTGCGCCATCGCGGACTGCTGCGTGGAGGTGGCCAGCACGCCCGCGGCCTCGTGCTCCAGGTCCGTGGCCGCGCCGCGCAGGTCGTGCAGCAGGTGCACCAGCGCGTCCGCCATGGTGGCGAAGCTGCCCGCCAGTTCGCCAATCTCGTCCGTGCCGGTCGTGTCGATCTGCTGGCGCAGGTCCCCCGCCGCGATGCCCACCGCCGCGCGGGCCAGCCGCTCCAGCGGCTGGATGAACAGGCTGGCCATGCCGGCCGCCGCCAGCAGGCCCAGCACCAGCACCAGCAGGCCCAGGCCCGCGGTGCGCCAGGTGCTGGAGGACAGCGAGTCCGCCAGCGCCTCGCGGTCCAGCGCCAGCTGCACGGTGCCCACGCGCTTGAGCGCGCCGCCCGGCGGGCCGAAGAGGATGGGCGCCGTCGTCTCCACCACGGGCAGCGTGCCCGCCGTCAGCAGGCGGTCCACCACCGCGTCGCCGTCCGCGGGCTCCACGGCGGCGGCGGTCGCGAAGTGCTCGTCCGCGGAGCGCGCCAGCACCTTGCCGCTCGCGTCGCGGATGACGATGTACGCGATGTCCGGCACGCTCTTGAGAGCCGCGTCGGTGCCCAGTTGGAGCATCATCGCGTCGTTCGCCGCGGCGGACGCACCCACGGCGAACGCCATGCCGATGCCCACCGCGCGCGAGCGCTTGGTCAGCTCATCCAGCAGGCCATCGCTCATCTGCATCCAGAACGCGAAGGTCAGGATGCCGACCAGCACGACGCCGAAGATGCCCGTGCCCCCGAGGATCTTCGTCCGCAGGCTGAGCCTGGTCGAATCCGCCCCTTGAGGCGACGCCATCTTCAAACCTTTCGCTTCCACGTTGTCCCCACCTCACGTGTACCGGCGCGCCCCACGACTTCAGCGCGCGCCCTGCCAGCCCATCTGCGAAGGCCGGGGAGCCAGCGCCTGCCGCAAGCCCCCCGCCGTCATCGTCGTCTCCACGCCTCGCAGCGGGTGCTCGTCATCCAATCCATCCAGCGCGCGCAGCGCGTTCTGCCTCGCGCGCTCCGCGTCCTCGCGCCGATCCAGGCGGCTGTAGAGCGCCACCAGCGTCGCATGTCCCAGCGCCAGCTGCGGCTCCAGATACAGCGCCTTGCGCACCGCTTCCACCGCCGCGTCCAGATCGTTGCGCGATTCGGCCACCATCGCCAGGAGCAGGTACGCCTCCGGAGACAGCGCCCGCGCCGCCTCGCGCGCCAGCGCCTCCGCCTCCTCGAAGTGGCCCGCGTGCGCCGCCTCCAGCGCCCGCGTCAGCAGTCCCGCGTCCTGGGCCGCGCGAGCCGCCGGCGTGGACGCCTGGGCACGCGGGGCGTCCGCCACCGGAGCCGGGCTGGACGGCCGCGCCGAGTAGACCGCCATGGGAGCGGACGGCGTGGGGCGGCGGGACGAAATCCGCAAGCTGCCCGGCACCGGCGTCTCCCGGCGGAGCGAGGCGGCGGTGAAGGCCGAGGCCGCGTCGCGACGCGGAGGGGACACGGTGGCGGACTCGCCCGCGGTCCACAGCTGCTCCAAGGGCATGCGCAGGACGGGGGTGCCGTCCACGTCCAGCGTCTCCAGCCCCATCCCGTTGGTGAGCGGCACCTCCGCGGGCGACACGAAGAGCAGCCCGCCCGGCGCGAGCGCGCTCACCAGCCGGCTCAGCACCGCGCGCACCAGCTCCGGCGTGAAGTAGATGAGGACGTTGCGGCAGAAGATGGCGTGGAAGCCCAGGGACGGCACCGCGTCCGTGGCCAGGTTGTGGCGGCGGAAGTCCACCGTGCGCACGACCTCCGGAGTGACGGAGTGCTGCGTGTCATTTCCCGACGAGCCCGGGTGCGGAACGAGGAAGCGCTTCTCCAGGTCCGGCTCGATGCGCCGCAGCGACCACGGGCTGTACACGCCGGCCTTCGCGCGCTGCAGGGCCCGGCCGGACACGTCCGTCGCCAGCACGCGGAAGCGCCCGCCGTTGCCCAGCCCCGCGTCCATCAGCGCCATGGCGATGCTGTAGGGCTCCTCGCCGCTCGCGCAGCCAGCGCTCCAGACGTTGAACGGGCCGCCCTGGTGCAGGCGCGCCCGGGACGCCAGCGCGCGCAGGTGCTCCGGGTGGCGGAAGAAGTAGGTCTCGCCGATGACGGCGTGCTCGATGAACGCCTCCACCGCCGTCGGCTCGCGAATGAGCAACTGGCGCAGGAAGGCCGTCTCGGACAGGTTGCGCGACAGCGCCGCGCGGGACAGCGCGGGCTCCAACGAGCGACGCAGGCTGCTCGCGAGCGTCAGGCCGCAGGCGCCCTGGAGCACCTCCTCGACCTTCGCGAGCGTGGCGTCGTCGAGAAGCCCGTCGCTCACAGGCCCTCCGTCCCGTTCAGCAGCGCGCTCGTGCGCAGGAGCGGGCGCAGGCCCTCCGGCGTGCGGCACAAGCCCGCCATCAGCCCGGTGCCGTCCCACGGCAGCTTCTCCTCGCCGCTCTGCGAGCCGTCCACCAGCACCGGCGTCTCCACCAGGTCCTTCACCCGGTCCACCAGCAGCGCCACCATGCGGCCCGCGTCCACCACCACCAGCAGCGAGTCCAGATCCGGCGTGCGCTTGACGCCCATCAGGCGCGCCACGTCCACCACCACCGCCGGGCTGCCGCGGTAGACGAATGAACCGGACACGTGCACCGGCGCGCCGGGCAGCGGATCCAGCGCCACCAGCCGCACCACCTCCTGCACCTGCCTGGCGGGCACGAGCGCGGTCGTGTTGCCTGCCTCCACGGTCAGGTAGAGGCCTGGCAGGCGGACCTCGCCCTGCAAGGTGACGAGCTCCTGACGCAGCTGGTTCTGCTCCGCCTCCAGCGCGCTCAGGCGCTGTTGCACGGAGAGCCGGCGCGCCTGTGGAGGGACGGGGACTCTGGGGGTTTCGGCCATCGAAGAACTCGGCCCGCCGGATGGCAGGCAGGAAGAAAAACCGTAATCCGGGAGCCCCACCCAAAGCAATGCGGGCTTACCCGAAGGTCGCGACTCACATCCCCCCCTACGACCGGGGTCGCGCTTGCCCCGACGTGGTGGATTCCGGACCCCCTTGGCGTGCGCCGCACCGGCGAGTTGTGCTTGGATACGGAGCTGCTGCTTTTGCCGGAGAAACCATGTTGCACGCAGCTTCTAGGGGACACGAATGATCAAGAGCGATTCCCCGAGCCCTGAGGCCCCGGGAACGGATCCGCTCATCGGCCGGACGTTGAACGGCCGTTTCAGCATTCTGGAGCCCCTGGGCGTCGGTGGAATGGGCAAGGTATACCGCGCCCTCCAGGCCCCCTTGGAGCGCGTGGTCGCGCTCAAGGTGCTCAACCCCACCTTCCCTAGTAGCCGCGACCCCGGCTTCCAGAAGCGCTTCCTGCGCGAGGCGTCGCTGACGTCGAAGCTGCGGCACCCGAACACCGTCACCGTCATCGACTACGGGCAGACGGACGACGGCATCTACTACATCGCGATGGAGTACCTGGAGGGCCGCACGCTCCAGCAGGTGCTGGGTCAAGCCGGTCCCCTGCCCTGGGCGCGCGCGGTATCGGTGGCGCAGCAGGTGTGCCGCTCGCTGCGCGAGGCGCACGCCCTGGGCATCATCCACCGCGACCTCAAGCCCGCGAACATCATGATCCTTAATGAGGCGGATCAGGACCTGGTGAAGGTCCTGGACTTCGGCCTCGTGAAGTCCGTGGGGCCGCAGGAGGGGCCGGTCAGCCCCGAAATCACCCAGAACGGTACGTTCCTGGGCTCGCCGCAGTACATGGCGCCGGAGCAGGCGCGCAACGTGGCGGACGCGCGCAGCGACGTGTACTCGCTGGGCATCATGCTGTTCCAGATGCTGATGGGCCGGCCGCCCTTCATCGCGCGCGACCACATCGAGCTCATCTTCGCCCACTACAAGGAACCGCCCCCCACCTTCCAGGCCGTGCGCCCGGATCTCGCGGTGCCGCCGGAGATCGAGATGGTGGTGCGCCGCTGCATGGAGAAGGATCCGGCGCGGCGCTTCCAGACGATGGACGAAGTGCTGGAGGGCCTGCGCGAGGCGCACATGGCCGCGGGCGGCAACAGCGGCGTGTTCCGCCGGCTGGGCGGCGCCTCGACGACGGGCCCCTACCCCTCGCCGCCGACGACGGGCCCCTACGCGTCCCCGCTGTTCGCCAACGTGGGCAACGCGGAGCCCGCGGACGGTGGGCTCGCTGTGGACATCAGCGTGGAGGTGCCGGCGGATGTGCAGCGCGCCCGCCAGCGCACGCTCATGATGGGCGCGCTGGGTGGCGTGATGGTCGCGGGCCTGGTGGGCATCACGCTGTTCTTCCTGCGCGGCGGCAGCCCGGATGAGAAGCCCGCGCAGCCGGTGACCCAGGCCACGGCCCCCGCCACACCGGCCCCGGCGGCGGAAGCCCCCACGGCGGCGCCCGCGCCGGGCAAGGTGCGCTTCCGGCTGATGAGCCAGCCGTCCGGCGCGCGCGTCTATTACAAGGGCAAGGAAAAGGGCGTGACGCCCTTCATGCTGGAGCTGCCGCTGGGCAGCGAGGGCAGCATCACCGCGGAGCTGACCTTCGCGCTGGAGGGCTACCAGACGGAGACCATCATCACCGGCGGCTCCGGTGAGGTGGTGCTGTCCCAGAAGCTGACCAAGCGCCGGGGCGGCGGTGAGCGCCCGAGCCGCGTGGACCTGGCCACCGCCTCCACCCCCGAGGACTTCGAGAACGTGGCCCCGGCGACGCCGGGTGGACTCGCGGCGCCGGTGATGATGACGGCGAACCCGGCCACCCCCGCGGCCGTCCCCGCCACGACGACGGACAAGGCGCCGGGCGCGGTGGGCGTGTCCGCCGCGGCACCGGTCAGCGCGGCGGGCAGCCTCGCGGTGCCGTCGCTCACGACTGGCGCGCTCGCGCCCGTCAACCCGAACGCCGTCATCCCCTTCAACGACGCCATGGAGCGGCCGACGCTCCTGGAGGAGGGCCGGGACATCGCCTACACGCGCGAGGCGCTCGCCATCAAGGCGGAGGGGCTCGTGGCGGTGCGCTGCACCATCACCAACAAGGGGCGCGTGGAGAACTGCCGCATCCTGAAGATGGTGCAGCACATGGACAAGGCGGTGCTCGACTCGCTCCAGTCGCGCGTCTACAAGCCCATCCAGTACCAGGGCCGCCCGGCGAACGTGGACTACACGTTCACCATGCGGCTCGTGTCCCCGCGCCGCTGAAAGAAGCAACGCGCCTCCACCGCGTCCTTCAAGGGCCGGTGGAGGGAACGAGCGGCGGCGACGGAGGGACGGACGGGGTGGCGCCTCCAGAAGGCACGCCCCAGTCCACCACCGGCCAGCCCCGCCTCCGCGCCTCACGGCGCAGCCGGTGGTCCGGGTTCACCACCACCGGGCGCCCCACCACCTCCAGCACCGGCAGGTCCGAGTACGAGTCCGTGTAGAAGGCGCACGCGGACAGCGGCACCCCCGCCTCCTTCGCGGTGGCCTCCGCGTAGAACCGCTTGCCCTCGCCGAAACACACGGTCCCCAGCGGACGCCCGGTGTGCAGTCCCGCCGCGTCCACCTCGAAGCGGTTGCACAGCACGCCGTCCAGGCGCAGCTCGCGCGCCACCAGGTCGGACAGGTAGCCCGAGGACGAGGTCAGCAGTACCAGTTGGTCTCCGGCCTCGCGGTGGGCCTCCAGCGCGAGCAGGGCCCCGGGCCGGTACTGCCCGCGCACGGCCTCCGCGTAGAAGTCCGCGGAGCGCGCCTCCAGGGCCCTGGCGTCGGAGCCCGAGAGCAGCGCCGTGGCCCGCAGGAGCACGTCCTGCATGGCCACGAAGCCCAGGTGGTAACGCGCGAGCAGCAGGCTGGCGCGCAGGGCCTCCCAGCGGGAGATGTGCCCCAATGCCAGCTCGCGGCGCACCCAGAGCGACGCGGAGTTGGCGGCGAGCAGCGTCCTGTCCAGGTCGAAGAAGGCGACGGCCACGGTCAGAGTCTAACCGCGAGGTCCGCCCGGGGCAGCGCCGGGGAGGCCAGCCCGAGGGGCCGCTGACCGCCTGCCCCTGCGCATCAGCGCCACGCTCCAGAGCAGCACGGCGGCCACGCCCGGTCCTGCCGCGGAAGCGCCGCAGCCGGTGCCCTTCCCGTCCGCCACGAGCTTCAGGCCCGGGTCCTCCGGGATGCGGCACTGCGTGGGCGGCAGGCCGCGCGGATAGGCCGAGCAGAAGCCGGCCGCCGAGCCCGCGTCGATGACTCGCTTGGACGTCTCGCCCTGGGAGGCGGTGGCCTCCATGGTGGAGCCCGCGGAGTAGACGTGGTCCAGCCCGACGACGTGGCCAATCTCATGCGTCATCGTGTTCTGCACGTCCGTGGCGACGCAGTCGGTGGACGGTGGGCCCGAGCACGGCGGCCCATTCACGGTGGTGAAGAGGAAGCTGGGACCGTAGTCCGTCTCCGCCGCGTTGAGCTCGATGTCCGAGTCCACCACCGAGCCGTCCTTGAAGCTGAACGACGAAGTGGTGAGCCCGATGGTGGCGCCCCCGTGCGCCCAGCACTGGTAGACGTTGCCGCACGTCTCCTCCGCCCAGCACGCATCGTCCGGAGGGGCGACGTCCTGGCAGTTGCGCTCGCGGAAGGTGACGACGTTGTAGTTGTCGAAGCGGTGCTCCTCGTCGTAGCCGATCTCGACGGGGCGCGACCAATCCTCGCCCCGGATGAAACGGAAGTCGCTGCACGTCGAGGACAGCGCCCGCCACGCGTCGAAGGCCGCCTCGATGGCGACGACCTCCGTGTCCCCGGGCGTGCGCGTGCTGCCGGCCGCGTCCAGGTGGTAGACGTAGTCACGCCCCGGCCAGACCAGACACAACGGCCGGCCCGGCACGAGCGTGCGCTTGAAGTCCTGCTGCGCGCCCGCCGCTCCCGCGCACAGCAGCACTCCCAGGAGCAGCAGGCGACAACTCACCGTCCACCCCGCCGGCGGCGCGCCAGCAGCGAGGCCGCGGCCAGCAGCGGCAGCACCGCCAGTCCGCCAGCCGCCGCGGTGCAGCCATCGCCGTCCCCGCCGCCATCTCCACTCCCGTTGCCGTTGGAGTTGGTCACCGGGAAGCAGGGCTGGCTCGCGCTGCCCTTGGGGTACGCGGCGCACACGAAGCTGCGCGAACCGGGGTCGATGTTGCGCTTGGACGTCTCGCCCGGAGGGGCGCTGGGGTTCATCGTGGAGCCCGTCGCCAGCGTGTGGTCCAGGCCCACGAAGTGGCCCACCTCATGGGTGGCCGTGTTCTGCACATCCGTGTCCACGCAGTCCGGCGTGGCCACGATGCCGCACGGCCCGGCGTTGCCGGTGGTGAAGTTGAAGCGCGCGGAGTTGAAGGAGATGTCCGAGTCGTAGACGATGCCCGTGCGCTCGTCGTACGTGGTGAGCGTGATGGCGATGGTGCCGTCGCTGTCATCCCAGCAGTCGTACGTGTTCGCGCACGTGTCCTGGGTGAAGCAGGCGTCGTTGGCGTCCACGACCTCGCGACAGGCGCGGCCCCGGAAGAGGATGAGGTTGATGTTGTCGCCGGAGCGGTTGTAGCCCACCGTCCGGGAGTTCACGCGCGCGCCCTCCGCCAGCGTCAGGTTGCCGCAGCTGGCGAAGATGTCCTGCCAGCTCTGGAACGAGCGGGTGATGGCGTCGAACTCCGTGTGGTTCGTCGCCTTCGGGTTGCCCACGGTGCTCTGCTGATAGGTGACGCGAGTCTGCGTCCAGTACAGGCACTGCGTGTTCTCATCCCCGGGGGACACGCGGCTGCGCACGTACGGCGCGGAGCTCTGTCCCATCACCGCCGCCAGCACCACCCACGACGCGAGCGCGCCCATCACTTCGCCCCCTTCTTCGCGGGCGCCGCCTGCTGCGCCTGGACCGCCGCGCGCACGGACGCCTTCAGCTCCTCCAGCGTCACCGTCTTCGCGTTGGACGCCGTCTCCTGGCGCGTCTTCGGATCAATCAACACCGCGTCCCCGGTGGACGCCGGCACCGCCATCGCGCCCGGGCCGGTGCGCTGCACCTGGTATTTGCCCTGCGCCATGCCCGCCAGCTGGAACGCGGCCGCGCCGCGCTTCTCCAGGAAGACGACGACCTCCTCGCCCTCGGAGAAGGACGCCAGGCCACCCACCACCTGGCCAATGTCCCCCACCCGGCCTCCCGGCTGGGTGACGACCACCGTGCCGCCGGGCTGCCCCTTGAGGGTCTCCGTCACTTGAATCTCCACGTCGGTGACGATGCGGCGCTTGTCCCCGCTCCAGCGGCTCTGCACGCGGCGGACGACGCCCTGCACCACCGCGTCCGACGTCTGCGCCATCTGCGGCAGGTCCGCCCGCAGCATCGTGGTGGCCCCCACCGGCAGCCCTCCGAGCAGGGTGGCCAGCACCACCGTGCGAACCGCGTGTCGAATCGACATGGATAGTCTCCTTGGCCGCGCAGCCTAACCCCAAGCGGGCGGCTTGCGTTGACCCTCGTGCACCCGTCCTGCTATCGCGCGCCTGCCCATGGCTCCGTCAAAACCCCGCGTCCGCTTCGCTCCGTCACCTACTGGATACCTCCACATCGGAGGCGCCCGTACCGCGCTCTTCAACTACCTCTACGCGAAGCGCTACGGCGGAACCTTCATCCTGCGCATGGAAGATACGGACCAGGAGCGCTCCACGCCCGAGTCCGTCCAGGCCATCCTGGATGGCCTCGACTGGCTGGGACTGGACTGGGATGAGGGCCCCGGCAAGGAGGACCCGAAGTACGGTCCCTATTTCCAGACCCAGCGCCTGGACACGTACCGCAAGCACGCGGACCAGCTCCTCGCGGAGGGAAAGGCCTTCCGGTGCTACTGCACCCGCGAGGAGATCTCCCAGCGCCGCGAGGCGGTGGAGAAGGCGAAGGGCCAGGGCAGCTACCGTTACGAGGGCACCTGCCACGACCTGAAGGGCCCGCCCCCCGGCAAGAAGCAGGAGGACGCCGTCCTCCGCTTCCGCATGCCCTCGGGCGAGGGCACCGTGTCCTTCGACGACAAGGTGCTGGGCACCATCACCAAGGCGCACTCGGACCTGGATGACTGGGTGATGATGCGCGCGGACGGCATCCCGCTCTACAACTACGGCTGCGTCATCGACGACCACCTGATGGACATCACCCTGGTGTCGCGCGGCCAGGAGCACGTCAACTCCACCTTCCCGCAGTTGATGCTCTACAAGGCGCTGGGCTGGACGCCGCCGGACTTCGCGCACCTGCCGCTCATCCTGGGGCCGGACCGGGAGAAGCTCTCCAAGCGCAAGCATCCGGAAGCGGACGTGATGCTGCACAAGCGCACGGGCATCATGCAGGAGGCCCTGCTCAACTTCGTCATCCGCCTGGGCTGGAGCCACGGCAACGACGAGGTCATCACCCGCGAGCAGATGGTGGAGTGGTTCGACTTCGACGGCGTGGGCAGCACCTCCGGCGTGTGGAACCCGGAGAAGCTCCAGTGGCTCAACCAGCAGTGGTTCAAGCTGCTGCCCCCGGCCGTGGTCGCGGAGCGGCTGGTCCCCTTCCTGGAGGCCCGCGGCTTCCAGGCGAAGGGCGACGCGCGCCTGGAGCCGCTGGTGCTCGCGCTGCGCGAGCGCTCGCGCACCCTGGACGAGATGGCGAACACCGCGTCCATCTACTTCAAGAGCGGAGTCACCCTGGATGAGAAGGCCGCCGCCAAGCACCTGAGCGGGGACTCGCTCAATCTGCTGCGCCAGGCCCGGGAGCAGCTGGCCGCCCTGCCCGCATGGACGGTGGAGCCGCTGGACGGCGTGGTGAAGACGGTGAGCGAGGCGGCCCAGGTGGGCATGGGCAAGGTGGCCCAGCCCATCCGCGTGGCCATCACCGGCAACACCACCAGCCCCGGCATCGGTGAGACGCTGCTGCTCGTGGGGCGCGACGAAGCCCTGCGGCGCATCGACGCGGCGCTGACTCGCGGGACGTGAGATTGACGGTGGACGCGGGCATCGCCGGGCCCTATCTTGGCCGGCGATGACGCGACCGCTTGACAGCCTGCGACCCCATTTCAATAAGGCGCGCCCGCTCGGGGCGGTGCTGCTGGCCCTCTGGGCAACGGCTTCCGGCGCCGAGCTGGTGAACGGCGCACAGATTCCGGATGGTGCCCAGAAGGTGGGCGAGAACAGGTACCGGGCTTCGCGAGACTTCGAAGCGACGCTCGACTACTACAAGAACGTCTACCCGACCTCGAGCTACCCGAGGCGGTCGATCGTCAACCAGCCGGGCGTCAAGGCCGTGCACATCTCCAACCCCTCGGGGAAGAACTTCGAGGGGCTGAACATTTACGAAGCGAACGAAGAGGTTCGCATCTATGTCGTCCCGCTGCAGGGGGCGGCGAAGCCGGCGAAGAAGACTGAAGGCAAGCCGGTCAGGAAAACGAAGTAGTTGAAGTCAGCAGCAGAAGTCGGTAGTAGAAGCGCCCGCAACAAGCAGCGCCGCAGCACGCAGCTCCTTGGGGAATCGTCTAACGGCAGGACAGCAGACTCTGACTCTGCTTATCTAGGTTCGAATCCTAGTTCCCCAGCTGAAAATCTCCGGTTGACTGGTCAGAACGGAGAATGTAGGAAGCAGCAGCAGAAACGCAGCGGTTGTAGGGAAGCAAGCCGGCCCTGTCGTCTAGCGGTTAGGACGGAGCCCTCTCACGGCTCAAACTCGGGTTCGAATCCCGGCAGGGTCACTCAGAGACGCCCACCTTCGGAAACGAAGGTGGGCGTTTCGCTTTGCGGGCTACCGCACTCCGCCCTGCCCTTCCGGCCAGCCTCCGGTGCTGCCGCGTCCAGACACCTGGACGCGGGCGCTGCTCCTCTTCAGTTCGGGGTCGCGATGCTCTGGCGGAAGGTGTCCAACGCGGCGGTGAGCCGCTGCTGGGCGCGCTGGATGCCCCGGCGCATCAGCAGCATCCGCACCTTCTCTGGCAGGACGCGGGTGGCGTTGGACTGGCCGTAGCCCACCAGGTCCATGCGCAGGGTGATGGCCTCCAGCAGGTCGCTCAGGTCCGCGTCCGCGCCAGCCAGGAGCACCACGTCCGGCGAGCGCCCCTGAAGCCGCTCCGCCAGCGTGTGCCACTGCGGATCCCCGGTCTCCACCACCACCACGTCCGCGCTCTCCAGTTGGGGCGAGTACGGCGGCAGCTCCACCACCTCGAAGGACGCGTCCCGCAGCACCTTCACGGCCTCGGCGCTGCCCACCACCGCGACGTTGCCGGTGTGGCCCAGGCGCACCGCCTGCTCGTAGTTGCGCAGCTCCGTCTCCAGCGCCTCATGCGCGGGCTCCGGAGCATCCCGCCCGGCGTCCAGCAGCGCGGCGGCCTGCCGGGCCATCTCCCGGGCGCCGTCACGCGTGCGCACGCGCTCCGAGCGGCGCTCCAGCGCGGCGCGCACCTTGGCGCGCAGCACGCGCAAATCATCGAAGGGCTTCACGATGTAGTCGCTGGCACCGGCGGCGAACGCGGCGATGACGGACTCGGAGCTGGCGTAGGCGGTGATCATCACCGCCTCCAGCGCGGGCTGCATCCGCCGCGCCTCCGCGATGAGCTCCACCCCACCCATGCCGGGCAGGTTCTTGTCCGTCACCAGCACGTCGAAGCGCTGGTCCTTCAAGAGGACGAGCGCCTCCTCCGCGCTGCCCACGGGGGAGACGATGAGGTCCGCCTCCCGCCCCAACAGGCGCACGCAGATATCCAGCACCACTGGCTCGTCATCCACCAGCAGCACCTTCGAGGCGAGCGTCCCCCGCCCTTCCCCTTCACCTTCACCGGTCTCGAACGGGAGATCCATGAATTGGGAGGATCGCACAGCTCTCGTCCAACTTCGAGGGTGGGAAACAGTCGCGACCACTATGCTCTCCCGGTGAGCTTCGAAGACGCGCTGCGGGAGAACCGGGTGCCGCCGCGGCTGGGCGACGTCCGGCTTTTCTACGACGGGGGCCGCCTGGTGGGGGAATCCCTGCCGCCGGCCTGGACGCTGCGGCTCCTCCCCACGCTCCTCGTGGCCCTGGCCGCCGTGTGCACGGGGGTGGGGTTGCTGCTGCTCGTCCTGGACTCGGCCCGGACGCCGGGCGCCGCGACCCTGCTGCTCGTGCTGGCGGGAGCCATGGTGGGCGGCGCGCTGGTGACGGAGGCGCGGCTTCAACGGCGGCGCTTCGTGCTGCACTTCAAGACGGAGTCGCTGCGACTGGAGACGCTCGCGTGGGCCCCGGGCGCGGCGCGCACGGAGGTGTTCCCCTTCGACGACGTGCGCGCGGTGCACATCGTCCAGCCTCCGAAGGGCGGATACTCACTGGTGGTGGAGTACGGCCCGGAAACCGCGCCCAGACGCGCACTGTTGGTGCGGGGCGTGCGGGCGCAGGAGAGCGACACCCTCTACCGGGTGTGGCGGCTCCTGCACAACGCCTTCGGGCTCAAGGGAGCAGGGCTCGCTTGAAGATGAGCTCGATTTCGGTGCCCTCGCCCGGCGTGGACGACAGGCGCAGCTGACCGCCGAACTGCATCACCAGCTCGCGGCAGATGGACAGGCCCAGCCCCGTGCCGATGCCCACGGGCTTCGTGGTGAACATCGGCTGGAACACCTTCTCCTGAAGCGCCACGGGGATGCCGCAGCCGTTGTCCGACACGGTCAGCACCACCTCCTCGTCGCGCGCATCCCACCGCACGTCGATGCGGCCCGGACGGCCCGTGCCCTCCATGGCCTGCGCCGCGTTGACGATGAGGTTGAGCAGCACCTGGCACAGCTTCACCGGCCCGAAGACGATGCGGAGGGGCTCGCCGTTGCTGCTGAGCCGCGCCCGGTCTCGCACCTCCGCTCGCGCCAGCTTCACCGCGAAGGAGACGACCTCCGCCACGTCCGCGGTGGCCTCCATGTCCTCGCCGCGCGCCTGCGCACGCAGGCCCAGCGCCACCCCGCGCAGGTGGCTGGCGCCCTCGGACAGGTCCTTGATGAGCGACGGCAGGTCCTCGATGGTGGAGGACACCTCCGCGTCCGGATCCGTGGCCAGGTGCCGCGACACGTACTGCACCACCCGCTCCATGTCGCGCTGGAGCGACGACACGTTCTGCGTGAGGTAGCCCACCGGGCCCATCAGCTCGTGCGCGATGCCCGCCGTCACCTGTCCCAGCGTGGCCAGACGCTCGGACTTCATCATCCGGCCTTCCACTTCGCGGATGCGCAGCTCCAGCCGGGCAATCTTGAGCGCGTCTTCCAGCGCCGCCAGCAGCTCCGCGCGGTCCCACGGCTTGACGAAGTAGCGCGTCACCTGGCCGCGGTTCACCGCGTCGATGACGGCCTGCATGTCCGCGTACGCCGTCACCAGCATGCGCTTGGCGTCAGGCGCGATGGTGCGAGCGCGCTCCAGCAACTCCACGCCCGTCATCCCCGGCATGCGCTGGTCGGACAGCACCACGCCAATCTCCAGGCGTCGCTGCTCCAGCAGCGCCAGGGCCTCGTTGGGGGACGAGCACCGGAAGATGCGAAACCGCTGCCCGAAGTTGGCGTCGAACACCCTCAGGTTGAGGGCGTCGTCGTCCACGTACAGCACGGCGGGCAGGTCCGAGGCGTTCATGGAGCTCCTCCAGACCATGGCTTCCTCATCCGGAAGACAGGCTGGTCGCGCCGAAGATAACGCGCACGTCCGTCAGCGCGCCTGGGGGTACCTTGTACCCAGGCCGAAAGAGAACGTCGCGCGAAAGCACTCCGCCTCAGACGGAGGCGTTCCCGAGCGCGAGGGCCACCGTGTCCACCGACGGAAAACGGCCCCGCGGCAGCGTGCCCAGCAGCGACACCACGTGGGACGGCGCCTCGTTCTCGCGCGCCACCCAGACCAACTGCTCCGCGCTGAGCGGATACACCGCGCCGCGCAGCGCCTGCTGCAGCGAGTGCGCCAGGGACACCGCCGGAGTCAGGGGAGCCGGTGAAGGCTCCACCTCCCGCAGTCCAAGTCCCAGGCGCTCGCGAGTCATGTCGTCGTTCATTGAGTAAGAAGTTAAGCAGCGAACCGCGCCGCCTGCCGACCTTTTTTCGCCGTCCGAAGGGAGTCAGGCAGCCAGGCGCTCTGCCCCTCCATCCCACCGGGTGGCCACGCCAGCGTGGGCATCCCACCGTACCGCCACGGAAGTCCTACCCACACCCCTGACTTCGGGGAGGAGTGACGCACCATGGCGAACAAGAAGAACGAGGACGTGAAGCCGGTGAAGCACGTGGAAGCCACGCGCCCAGAGCCGTGGCCCGGCATCCAGGGCCGCAGCCGCGAGCACGAGGAGGACCTGGAGACGGGCACGCGCCGCGCGGAACAGGCGGACGTCACGGAGGCCCAGCGCAAGTTGGAGAAGGACGTCGAGTCGGACGAGCCGACGCGGGAGTAGTCCGGGCCATGCCCCGCCCCCGTGCGTGTCACACGGGGGCGGAGGCGGCGGACCGCTCGACCGCTAGAACAACAGCCGCGAGGGGTGCTCCAGGAGCCCCTTCAGCTCGCGGAGGTACTCCGCGCCGGTGGCACCGTCGATGACGCGGTGGTCACCCGACAGCGTCACCGTCATCATCTTGCGCACCGCCAGCTGGCCGTCGCGCACCACGGCCTTCTCCGCCACGGCGCCCACCGCGATGATGGCGGACTGGGGCGGGTTGATGACGGCGATGAACTGGTCGATGCCGAACATGCCCAGGTTGCTCACCGTGAGCGAGCCACCCGTGTACTCGGCGGGCTTCAGCGAGCGCTTGCGGGCGCGCTCCGCCATGTCGCGGGACTCGGCGGAGATGGCCTGCAGGCCCTTGAGGTCCGCGTCGCGGATGATGGGGGTGATGAGCCCATCCTCGATGGCGACGGCGATGCCCACGTCCACGGTGCCGAAGTGCAGCACCTGGTCGCCCTGGAGCGACACGTTCATCTTCGGTGAACGGCGCAGCGCGATGGCCGCCGCCTTCACGATGATGTCGTTGACGGACACCTTGAGGTCCAGTGCCTTGGCCTCCTCGCGGATCTTCACCGCGGCGTCCATCTCCACTTCCACCGTGAGGTAGAAGTGCGGCACGCCGGGCTTCACTTCCGACATGCGCTGGCCAATGACCTTGCGCATGGAGGACATGGGCACCGCCTGCGGCTCCGGACGCGTACCGAAGGCACGAACCTCCGGCTGCGCTCCGGCCTTCTTCGCCGCCGGCGCCTGCGCGGGAGCCTTCGCCAGGCCCTGGCCCAGCGCCTGCTCCACGTCGCGCTTCACCACGCGGCCCAGCGGGCCCGTGCCGCGCACCTGGCTGATGTCCAGCCCGCGATCCTGGGCCATGCGCTTCGCCAGGGGGCTGGCGCGCAGCCGGCCGCCAGCGCCACCACCGGCTGCCGGAGCCTGGGGCTCGCGGAGCAGCGGAACGACCTGTCCTCCGGCGGGCGCGGACGGAGCCGCGGCGGCGGGGGCCTTCGGAGCCTGGGGCGCGGCCGCCGGAGCGGAGGCCCCGGCCTTGGCGCCCTTGGGCGTGAGGAACGCGATGGGCGCGCCGACCTTGGCCATGTCGCCATCGCGCACGGTGATGCGCGCGAGCGTGCCGTCGTCGTACGCCTCCACCTCGAGGTTGGACTTGTCCGTCTCCACCTCGGCGATGGCGTCCCCGGAGGAGACCTTGTCCCCCTCCTTCTTCAGCCACTTGACGATCTTCCCCTCCGTCATCGTCGGGGAGAGGGAGGGCATCAGGATGGCAATCCCCTCGCCCGCGCCGCTGGCGGCGGGAGCCGGGGCCTGCTCGGGAGGCTTCGGGGCTGCGGGAGCGGCGGCCTTGGGGGCCTCCGCCTTCTGGGGCGCCGGAGCCGAAGGCGCACCACTGATGGCCTTCTCACCCTTGGCGCCGAGGAAGCCGATGGGCGAACCCACCGCGGCGACCTCGCCCTCGGGCACGGCGATTTGGATGAGGTAGCCGTCGTCGAAGGCTTCCACCTCGAGGTTGGACTTGTCCGTCTCAACCTCGGCGATGGCGTCTCCGGAGGAGATCTTGTCTCCCACCTTCTTCAGCCATTTGACGATCTTCCCCTCCTTCATCGTCGGGGAAAGGCTGGGCATCTGGATGGGCGTCGCCATACGCGTTCAGGCTCCCTCGCGGTACAGGACCTTCTTGATGGCAGCGATGATCTTGGGCGCGTCCGGCTGGGTCGCGTTCTCCAGGTTCGCCGCATAGGACATGTTCACATCCAACCCGGTGACGCGCACGACGGGCGCGTCCAGGTCGTCGAACGCCTGGGACTGGATGAGGTCCACCACGGACGCGCCAATACCGGCCAGCGCCCAGCCCTCCTCGCAGATGACCACGCGGTTCGTCTTGCGCACGCTCGCGAGGATGGCCTCCTCGTCCAGGGGCCGCAGGGTGCGCAGATCCAGCACCTCCACGCTGATGCCTTCCTTCGCCAGGGCCTCCGCGGCCTCCATGCAGAAGTAGTACATCCGGCTCCAGGTGATCAGCGTGACGTCCGTGCCCTCACGCTTCACGTCCGCCTTGCCCAGGGGGACGATGTGCTCGCCCTCCGGCACCTCGCCCTTGATGGCGTAGAGGCGCTCGCCCTCGAACATGACCACCGGGTTCTCGTCCCGGATGGCGCTCTTGAGCATGCCCTTGGCGTCCGCCGGGGTCGCCGGGGCAATCACCTTCAGGCCGGGGAAGTGCGCGTAGTTGGCCTCCAGCGACTGGCTGTGCTGGCTGGAGAGCCGGCCGCCCGCGCCGCCCGGGCCGCGGAACACGATGGGGCAGCGCAGCTGGCCGCCGCTCATGTGACGCAGCTTGGCCGCGTTGTTGACGATCTGGTCCATCGCCAGGATGGCGAAGTTCCAGGTCATCATCTCCACCACCGGGCGCAGCCCCACCGCCGCCGCGCCCACGGAGAGACCCGTGAAGCCCAGCTCACTGATGGGCGCGTCGATGATGCGCGCGCTCCCGAACTTGTCCAGCAGGCCCTGGGACACCTTGAAAGCGCCGTTGTAGCGGCCCACTTCCTCGCCAATGAGGAACACATTGGCGTCGCGCTCCATCTCTTCGGCGAGCGCCTGGTTCAACGCTTCGCGATACATCAACTCGGGCATCGTCGGCTCCGAACTCGAATCTCGAAAGGGTAGTGGCTTGAGGGAACGTGAGCGCTAGCGGATCAGGCCCGCCTTCTTGTCCGCCTGCTCGGCCTCGGCGCGGGGCTCCAGATCCCAGGTCACCTTCAGCTCCTGGCCCGTCGGGTACTTCGGCCAGTTGGTGACCTTCATGCCCAGCACGCGCTCGCGCGGGCGCACGTCCTGCTCGCCCTCCTCCACGATGGTGTCGCGCCACAGCTCGTCCACGCTGGGCTCGGGCGACTCGTCGGCGAACTTCACCGCCGCGTCCACCGCGCGCTTCTCCTCTTCCTCGATGGCCTCGAAGTCCGCGTCGGTGAGGTTGAAGCCCTGCTTCATCGCGAACTCGCGCAGCTTCGGGATGGGGTCGCCCTTGCGCTCTTCCTCCACCTCCTGCTTGGTGCGGTAGTTCGCCGGGTCCGCCATCGAGTGGCCGCGGAAGCGGTAGGTGTTCGCCTCCATCAGCACGGGGCCCTTGCCCGCGCGGCAGTACTCGGCGGCATCCTTCACCGCCTCGTACATCTTGAGGACGTCCATGCCGTCCACCGCTTCACCGCGCATGCCGTACGCGGAGGCGCGCTTGTGGATCTCCGGCACCGCGGACGTGCGCGCGATGGCCGTGCCCATGCCGTAGCGGTTGTTCTCGCAGATGTAGATGACCGGCAGCTTCCACTTCTGCGCCATGTTGAAGGTCTCGTGGAACGAGCCCTGGTTGGCGGCCGCGTCGCCGAAGAAGCACACCGTGACGCGGTCTTCGTTGCGGTAACGGCTGGCGAAGGCCATGCCCGCCGCGAGCGGAATCTGCCCGCCAACGATGCCGTAGCCTCCGTAGAAGTGGTGCTCGATGTCGAAGATGTGCATCGAGCCGCCCTTGCCCTTGCTGTAGCCGGAGCCCCGGCCGAACAGCTCCGCCATGACCATCCCGGCGTCGCTGCCACGCGCCAGCGGCTGGCCGTGGTCGCGGTAGGCGGACAGCATGTAGTCATCCGGGCGGATGGCCTCGTTGCAGCCCACCGCCACGGCCTCCTGGCCGATGTAGAGGTGGCAGAAGCCGGCGATCTTCCCCAGCGTGTACTGCTGGCCGGCCCGCTCCTCGAAGCGGCGCAGGAGGTACATCTTCCGGTACATCGTCAACAACAGGTTCTTCGAGTACGCGCTGGCCACCGCGGCATGCCTCCGTCTGGGCCGCCCCTTGAAGACCCGAGGGGGAAGGGCGGCGAACGCCGTGCGCCTCTTAGCGCGCGGCCAAGGGACTTCCAAAGCCTTTCAGAAACCGTCGTCCACCGTGCCTTTCTTTCAGGCGCGGTGCGTCACATCCTCCATGGAGAAATGCGGCACCGACACGATGCCATCCTTCAATTCCACGACCCGTCCCGAGTGGTCCGTGGCCAGGTGGATGACCGTCGCCTCCGGGAAGCGGTGACGGTAGTCATTGGCGTGCGTGGGTTCATTGTCGAACGCCGCCACCACGGTGCCCATGCGGCCCAGGCGCGCGTGCGCCTCGCGCTTGAAGGCGTCGTCGTTCTCCGCGAGCGTGGGCTTCATGACCAGGTGCACGCGCCCGTCCGCGCCGGGGGGCGTCACCATTCCGCAGCGCGCGAGGCATGACACGGTGCCTTCACGCATCGCTTCATGGCGGCCCGTCAGGTAGACGACCTGCGCGCCCGTGGCGGCCACCGCCTGAGTGAAGGCGGCCGCGCCGTCAATCGCCTCGTCGGAGACGCAGTAGGCGCTGGTGAAGAAGCGCTCCTGCCAGAAGGCGCGCGCGTCCGCATAGCGCTGCTCCACCTCCGCGTCCTCCATGCCGCACGCGCGCATGGCGGCGCGCATGTCCCAGCCGGTGTCCCAGTGGCGCGGCTCGCACACGGAGAGCAGGCTCAGGGACCGCGCGTCACCGTACTCGCGCAGGATGCGCGCCTGGCGGGGCCGGTTGTCGAAGAGGGTGGAGTCCAGGTCGAACGCCAGGACGGCCTGCGGACCGAGCGAGCGGGCCTTCTCCAGGATGCTTTGGAGCGTGTCGCGCCAGTCCGGCCGCACGCGCTGCTTGAGATCTTCAAATGCCATGGACGCCGGAAGATACATGCCCCCGGCGCGAGGCTGGCCATCAAATCACGCGCCCTGGCGCAACGCGGCCGGCCGGATGGGCAGCGACCCCGCGGGCTCCGAGGCCTCCACCCGAGCCTCTGGGGCCCGGGCGAAGTTCTGCATGCGCTGGATGCCGTTGCGGTCCAACACCAGGCGGACCAGCTGCGCGGATTCATGACGCACGCCGTCCTCCATCACCGTGAAGCGGAAGACCAGGTCCACCGGGTAGCGCTTCGCGCCGCGGATGTGGCCCACGGAGAAGTCCTCCAGGTCCACGTACTCCAGCGCGAACTCCGGCTCGTCCATGTCGCGCAGGAAGCGCCCCACGTTCAGCCGGAGGATGTCCGTGACGCCCGTGAGGCCGCGCTCGGAGCGGGGCAGCAGGCGCGCGTCCAGCACGATGCGCTTCTGGTAGCGGATCACGGCTTCCGACAGCTCGCCCTGGGACACGGTGAGGAAGTCATCCTGCAGCCGCAGCGACGACACCGCCTGCGGCACCTTCACCGCCGCGCCGTAGTCCACGCGCTCCTCGCAGATGCCAATGGCGCGCGCCGTGACGGGGTCCACCAGGTCCGTGGTGCGGTCGTACAGGTGCGTGGCGGCCACGCGGCTGAACATGCGCCGCAGCCCTTCCTTGATGCGGTCCTTCATCATGTAGCCGACCACGGCCACCAGGAAGAAGTTGAGGCTCACCTGCGTGAAGCGGACCTGCGCCCAGAGCGCCACCGACGTGGCGAAGGCCATGGCCACGCCCGCCGCGATGGCGAACAGCACCTCCTCCCAGCCCTGCCGCCGCTGGCGACGGCGCGAGGACAGGAAGAGCACGTTCATGCAGAACTTCTTCAGGAAGCCCAGCCGCTGCATGTACTCCTCGTTGTCCCCGGTGGGGCTCAACACGGAGCGCAGCCGGTGCTCCTTGCGATAGGACTCCTCGCGCAGCACCGCCTCCATCAGCCCCTTGCGCAAGGGCAGCCACGGCCCCGTGCGAGGCAGCGCGTCCATGTCCGCCACCGCGCGGCGGAAGAACTGCTCCACCAACAGGCTCACGTACTCGTCCACCAGCCGCAGCGACGCGCGCGTCTTCTCCTGGAGCTTCGCCTCACCGGTGGCGCGCAGCCACGCACGGAAGCGCTCCAGCACCACGGGCACGGACTCCCCCGCCTGCCGCACCACCGTCTCCAGGTCCACCCTTCCCGCCTCGCCCGTCTTGGCGTCACAGCGCGTCTCCACCGTGGTGGCGAACCTGCGCAGCGCGCCGCGCAGCACGCACGAGAAGAGCTTCGCCTGGTAGACGACGTCCGACTCCGGAGCCAGGCCAATGCGCTGCCACGCCTCCAGCTTCACCAGCGGCGAGCCCTCCGAGGACAGGAGCTCCCCCAGCCCCATCACCGGCGTCTTGAAGCGCACGTAGTTGTGGATGTCCGCGTAGAAGTCCGCGCGAGGGTACGTCTCCGCGTCGATGTTCAGACTCGACGGCAGGAAGAGGTAGGCCTCCACCAGGTAGCGCGTCTCATCCGCGCCCGTGGGCTGGTACTCGAGCTTGATCTCGAACTGCTTGCGATCGTGGACGTCGAATCGGCTGTGGAGCGCTTCAGGTACCTGGGACACAGACTCCAGTCTATGTCACAGGGCTGTCACACGGGAGTCACCCTCACTTCGGGGCAGTAGAGCGTCCGGGGGGGGTACACCGGACGCCCTTCCGCTGGAGCCTCAACCGTTGGTGCCCGTACGAGAAGACGCACCCGGCACGGCGCCCGGGACGACGTCGCCCACCGGCAGGGGCGCCGCCTTGGGCTGGGGCTTCGCGTTCCACACCCGCGTCGCCAGCACCAGGCCCACGACGGCCAGCGGCAGCATGGCCAGAGGCCAGGGCTTCCAGTTGGCGGGGTCCTTCATGGCGTCGCCAGTGGGCAGGATGGCCCCGTAGACGAGCGCGTGGATGGCCGTGCCCGCGTACACCGCGCCGTCGATGATGCCCACCACGATGCCCGCGTTCTTCTTGCCGCCGAAGTCCATGGTGGCCGTGCCGGACAGCATGCCGTGCACGCCGATGACGCACAGGGACATGAACACCACGGACCAGCCGGCGCCCGGCGTCCCCAGGAGGAACACCGCGCCGACAGCGCCCAGGAGCAGGCCCGCGTAGAGCACCGCGGACACGGGGCCCCGGCGAGAGTCGAAGATGCGGTCGCTGATGACGCCCGCGAACATGCCGCCCAGGATGCCGGCGACGCACGACAGCATGCCCCAGTTGGAGGCCACGAAGCCGCCGGACTCCCCAATGGCCTTGGCGTACTTGGGGAACCACTGCATCACCGCGTTGCGCAGGAAGCCGCTGCAGAACTCCACGCCCAGGATGATGAGGATGACGCGGTTGCTCAAGAGCTTGCCGAACATCTGCGGCACGGTGAGCGCCGGGCCCGTCTCCCCGCTGGAAGCGTCCGCCGTGTCGAAGTCCGGGTGGCCCGTCTGCGACGGCGTGTCGCGGATGACGAAGAAGTCCAGCACCAGGAAGCCCAGCAGCAGCGCCGCGGGCACGAAGAACACCCACCACACCGGCGCCGCGTCCGCGATGAAGCGGCACCAGTCGAACGCGAAGTACAGGCCTAGCGAGATGAGGATGCCGAACACGCCGCCCAGCTGTCCGCGCTCGCGCACGTGGAACCACGACGCGTTCACCTTGACGATGGAGACCGCGCCGAAGCTCTGGAAGTACATGTTCACGCTGTAGAGGAACGCGAGCCACGCCACCACGCCGCCCGGCGGGGCCCAGCCGTTCTTCAGCACCGCGTACACCAGACCGCCCATGGCGATGTTCGCCACCGCGCTGCCGCCCGCGGACAGCAGGATGGTGAAGCGGCCGCCCAGCTTGTCCGTCAGCGGGCCATTGAGGAGGAAGGCCGCGCCGTAGGTCAGCGTCCCCCAGAAGAAGATGGTGGCGAAGTCCGCGTTGGACGTCTGCGCGCCCATGGCGCTGGTCGCCACGTTGACGTTGTAGCGCCCCATATAGAGGAACGCGTACGTCAGGCCCAGCGGGAACCAGTTGAAGAAGCGGCGGCGGCGGAACGCATCGGTATGCCCCAGCTCCACCTTCGGCAGCCGTGAGAGCACCAGGCCAATGGCCCCGAGCAGGATGACGATGGGGAGCAGCTGGGCCAGCCACGGGGGCAGCGACGACATGCGACGAACCTCGCCTGCAGGAGGAAGCGGAACGGGGCAGCACCCTACCCCGTCCGTCCTCCCCCCGGAAACAGCAAGCGGCGTCAGGAAAGCCGGGCGAGCAGCCGCGTGAGGGACACCTCCGTCTTCGCGTCCGCGATGTCACCCCGACGGCACGCGTCCAGCACCGCGCTCAACGACCGCCACTGAAGGTGGATACCCTCCTCCAATGGAGAGCCGTCCCCCTCCACCTCGCCCTGCGCCACGCCGGTGACGTCCACCGCGGCCGGGAAGACCTTCTCCGACAGGATGCCCGGCGCCAGGAAGAACGCGCCGCCCAACAGCTGGATGTCCTCCGGCCGCACCGTGTAGCCCGCCTCCTCCTTCACTTCCTCCGCCGCGCGGCGGCGAAGCCCCTCCTCACCTTTGTCAGCGGGCTCCAGCAGGCCCGCGACGATTTCCTCCACGCGCAGATGGCTCACCGTGTCAGGCACGGTCATGGACGCGGTCTGCTCGCGGCGGAAGTACGCCGCGGGGCGCAGGTTCATCCGCGTCAGGACTTCCACGTTTCCATCCGACGCACGGCGGTAGATGAGCACCGACACCGCGTCCAGCCGGGGCCGGTCCACCACATCCACCCGGTACACCGAAGACGACGAGCCATCCGCGCGCCGGTTGCGGCAGCGCAGCCGACGCACTCGGAGGAAACCCTCGTCACAACGCGCCGTGGCGGAGAAATCCTCGATGATCTCGATGTCAGTTACATTGGAACTGCTGGGACGCATGTCTGCCTGCTCTCCTGGTGTCCTGGTAGGTGGAGGTGCCACGGTGGCGTTGCTTGCCCGTGCACCCTTGATCCCGTAGGTTGCGCCGTCCTCAAGTCGTCACTCTCTACGAATCACGGATCCGCCACGAATGTGTCGCGCACTGCTCGGCCTCTTCTGCGCCTGCGCCCTGGCCCTCGCCTCGTGCATGCCTGTGCTGGAAGGCCAGGATTACCACCTTGAAGGTCAGGAGGTGCGGCTTACCCTCCTCCATACCTCTGACATCCACTCGCGGCTCGTCCCGTACGACTTCACGCCGCTGAAGACGGACCAGGACCTGGAGCTCATCCCGGAGGCCGGTCCCTTTGGCGGTGCTACGCGCATCGCATCCATCCTCAAGCGCGAGCGCGCGAAGGGTGACCGCATCCTGCACCTGGACTCTGGAGACTGCTTCCAGGGCGCGCCCATCTTCAACGTGAACACGGGTGAGGCGGAGTTCCGCTTCCTCTCCGAGTCCCGTCTGGACGCCGCCGTGGTGGGCAACCACGAGTTCGACGCGGGCGCCCTCAACTTCGTCCAGAAGGCGCGCAACTTCGCCAACTTCCCGCTGCTGGCCGCCAACTACTACTGGGACGACCCGAAGACGACCGGCACCAACGGCGCCTCCATGGTGACCAACCCCTACACCATCCGGACGGTGAAGGGCCTGCGGGTGGGCGTCATCGGCATGGCGAACATCTCCTCGCTCAACTCCATCGTGGAGGGCGGCAACAGCCTCCAGGTGACGCCGCTGGAGCAGAACGAGGCCGCGCGCGCCTACGTGGAGCTGCTGCGCCCGGTGACGGACCTGATTGTCATCGTCAGCCACCTGGGCCTCACCGAGGACCAGGATCTCATCCAGGGCTACGAGGCCTATTACGAGTACGGCCGCGCGAAGGCCTTCATCAACCGCTCGCACGACGCGTGGAAGGTGCTGGAGTGGTTCGGGCCGGAAGGCAACGACAAGTCGGTGGTGCGCGTGCACATCGCGGGCGTCAACGGCATGGACGTCATCCTGGGCGGCCACCTGCACGTGGTGCTCAACCCGCCGCAGTTGGTGACGGACCCCTCCGGCCGCAAGGTCGTGCTGTCGCACTCGGGCGCGTTCGCCAAGTACGTGGGCCGCCTGGAGCTGGTCGTGAAGATGCCCAACCAGCTGGGCGAGGCCGAGGGCGCCGAGGTCGTCAGCCAGGACTACCACGCGTTCCCGGTGGACGGCCTCTGGTGCAACGAGGCGATGCGCAAGTACCGCTTCGACGACAACATCTTCTGGGACCCGGGCGAGTTCATCAACGCGCCGGGCGTGCGCGAGGCCATCGCCGAGTGCGGCCGTCAGGAGGACGCGCAGGTGACGGACCTGCTCATCCCGTACCTGCTGGGCATGGACGTGAAGCTGCAGCTCACCTCCATCTTCTCCTACGCCCCCCTGGACGTGCAGCGGCGCAACAACTCCAACGGCGGTGACTCGCCGCTGGGCAACATCGCCGCGGACTCCATGCGCAAGCGCAACCGCGTGGAGGCGGAGATGGCGCTCACCAACTCCCTGGGCATCCGCGACAACCTCTACGCGGGCGTGGTGACGCAGGAGGCGATGTTCAACGTGTTCCCCTTCGAGAACACCATCAACATCATGTACCTGTCCGGCGCGGAGATGCAGGAGATGTTCGACTTCGTCACCGAGCGCTCCGCGGAGCGCGGGTGCGTGAGCCAGGCGCAGGTCTCCGGCGCCCGCTTCACCATGGACTGCGCCCAGGTGCAGCTCAACGACCTGCGCGTCGCGTGCACCCCGGCCACGGTGGCCACCGCCTGCCCCCAGGAGAACCGCGAGGGCCACGCGCCCTGGCAGTGCCTGGAGGACACCGCGGGTTCGCGCTGCTGGGCGCACCCGGGCATCAACATCGAGATCAACGGCCGGCCGCTGGACACCAACGGCACGTACAAGGTCGCGGTGAACGACTACATCGCCAAGGGCGGCTCCGGCTTCACGGTGCTCAAGCGCAACACCACGCGCATCGAGACGGGCATCAGCCTGCGCGACTCGCTCATCGGCTACATGCAGGGCTTCTGCAACTGCGACGACCTGCTCAACGGCCGGGAGACGTCCAGCAACGGCACGCGCTGCGGCTCGCTGGTCGGCGGCAAGTGGACGGTGGACGAGAAGACGCTGAACTCCTGCAAGGTGTCCAAGGCCTTCGAGGAAGGGCTCGACAAGACCGTGGGCAGCTGCTCGTGCCGGGACCTGCTCAAGGTGACCGACAACGCCCAGGAGCAGCCGGCGGCCATGGCCCGGTGCGGCCTGGCGGACACGACGAAGCAGGCGGCCCTGGAGCAGTGCGCGCTGCCGCAAGGCCCCTACACCGGCCGCTGCACCTGCCGGGACCTGCTGACGGGGAACAACCCCACGTGCGGCAACGTGACGAGCCAGCTGCGTTCATTCTGTGAGAAGCCCACAGCCATGCCCATCGCGAGCGCCATCGAGGATGGCCGCATCGGGCGGAGGGTGAAGTAATGAAGCGACTCTTCCTGCTGTCCACGCTGGCCCTGGCGGCCGGCTGCTACACGAAGGAGTCCGAGGAGCCCACCGGACTCACGTCCTTCCGCGTGGAGGTGACGAGCATCACCACCGGGGGCTCCGCCGCGGCGCTGCTGCCGGTGGTGAACGCCTGCGCCGGGAAGTACGGCAACGACCAGGCCGCGGTGCCGCCCGAGGTGCGTGGCACCACGGACTGCCCCTACACCCTGCCCCGGTCGGACGTGGACATCGGTCTGTCCATCACCGCGCTGGACGGCACCGGTGGGGAGATGACGACCTTCAACGGGCCGGTGTCCTTCCGGGTCATCCCGGGCGACCTCACCGGTGAGTACGGCCAGCGCTGGACGCAGCTCACCAACGGCAAGGGCACCGGCACCGTGCGCGTGGCCCACCTGTACGGCGAGACGCACGTCTGGGTGCAGGACCAGGACCTGGAGCTGGTCTACGCGGACGGCGGCGTCGTGGGCGACCTGTCCCAGCTGCCCCAGGAGCCGGCCACGCGCACCCTCGCGACCGGCCTGTCCCACGGCATCCGGTTCGAGGAGCCCTCCCTGGCCACCATCAACCTGCCCGAGGGCGGCTCGGAGACGAGCGTCTTCATCAAGCAGTTCATGCGCGTGGGCCGCAATCCGGAGTCCGGCGAGCCGCTGACGCAGAACTGCGACCCGTCCGACCCCAACAACGGCAAGCAGATGATGCTGCTGGTGACGGGCACGGACTCCAGCGGCTTCTACGTCACGGACATGACGGCCTGCCGCGTGCTGGAGAAGAGCGTCACGGGCGCGAACGTCCAGACCGCGGAGCCGGATGGCTTCAACCCGGGCCGCTTCAACAGCATCTACATCTACAACTACTCCTTCCCGGAAGGGCTGGACTCCGGCGACCTGCTCTGGACGCTGTCCGGCACGGTGGCGGAGTTCACCAACACCACGCAGATGAGCTTCCCCGCCTGGACGCTGCGGGAGAACGTGCGCCTCTTGCCGCAGGACCAGTGGAACAAGTACCTGGACCAGGTGCCGCCCGTGGAGATCAACGGCCGGCTGTGCGGCTACAGCGGTTCGCCGTACCTGGACGACATCCTGTGCGGCTACAGCTACAAGAACTACAAGATGGAGAGCCTGGAGTCTTCGCTGGTGAAGCTGCGCCGGGTGAAGTTCCCCAAGGTGTTCCGCAACTGCGACGCCAACGGCAACAACGACATGCCCATGTTCTGCCCGGTGGGCAGCAGCGCGTCGCGCACCTGGCAGAACTGCTTCGAGGAGCCGCCGGATGATCCGGACCTCCCGGAGCGCCAGTGCGTCATCGACTGCACGCTGGGCATTGGCGAGTACGCCGGCACCATCTGCGCGGAGAAGACGACGTACACGAGCTTCGGTCAGTTCGTGGTGGAGATGAACGCCACCGGTCCCGCGTCCATGGGCATGGACGAGTCCGTCCCCAACCGCATCATGAACGTCAACGTGGGCACCACGCCCGTGCGGCCGGACAAGTCGCTGCCCCAGGGCTACCGGATGAACATCATCTGCACCCAGCCGGTGCACGCGCGCTTCGGCCCGGCGAGCGTGACGGCGGACCAGACGGACACGCTCATCGCGGCCAACACCCGCTTCGAGTACACGCTGAAGGGCTCCGAGGTGACGGTCGCGCTGGTGCGCGACGCCGCCGCCACGGCCAACGCCGCGTGCAAGGTCGCTCCGGACACGCGCTCGCGCATCAGCCTGCAGATCAAGGACGCGGTGCCGGACCTCAACCCGGATTGCAACGAGAACGATGCCGACGCGGCGAAGGCGCTCCAGTGCAAGCAACTGCGCGCGGCCACCTTCGACGTCGTGGGTCACCTGAAGCACGTGGGTCCGGCGCGTCCGCGCTGGAACGTCCTGCCGAGAGACCAGGACGACCTGTGCTGCTACCCCGGGCCCGGGATGGAGTGCCCGAAGCCCATCAAGCCGTGCCCGTAGTCGCCATTCACCTTTGATTTGAGCAGTCGCATTGCGCGCCCCGGCGGTAAGCCGGGGCGCTGGGAGGAGCGGTCTCCCCCGGACCGCTTCCTGGAGGGAATTTGAAAACGTTGCAGACGCTGGCCCTGGCGGGCCTGACAACCCTTTCCGCGCCCGCTTGGGCCGGGGACTTCGTGGACACCCGTTTGTCGTTCGTCTTCGCGGACGACAACGTGCTGGCGGGCGCGGGAGAGACCACTCCCAACAGCCCGAACGCGCGCTTTGGCGCGGGCAACCAGAACACGCAGTTCTACGACAACTTCAACACCCGGTTCTCCGGCTTCGAGTCGCTGTCGAACGTCGTGCTCTACAAGCGCATGCCGGCGTTCTTCGAGGGCCTCACGACGGAGGCGGCCCTCACGCTGCTGGTGCTGGAGCGCCCGTCTGGCGGTGTCGACATCCTCGACAACTCCAGCTACGTGCGCCTGAACTACCAGCCGCCGGGCTGGGGTGAGAAGGAAGGCATCTCGCTCACCGGCTTCCCGGTGTCCGCGGACCGCTTCCGTCTGGGCTACGCGTACCGCATCTCCTGGGGCGGCAGCTCCATCTTCACCAACCGCGCGTCCGCGGCGGGTGTGCCGGGCGCCAAGTTCCAGGTGACGCGCGACCGCTGGTACGCGTACGTGGGCGGCAAGACGGCGCTGGTGCTCAACGACCTCATCCTGGAGCAGGAAACGCTCTACGGCGTGATGGCCGGCGCGGGCTGGGACATCCTGGAGACGCTGCGCGTGGAGGCCGGCGGCGGCTACTTCCAGAAGGGCATCGTCCCGGGTCTGGCGAACCAGTCCATCGAGGCGGGCGTCAACTCGGCCGGCGTGTCCGGGCAGGTCGTCTACCACGTGGGCGTGCCGGTGGGCACGAGCGTGGACTTCCGGCTCTACAAGAACGACCCGGAAATCTACCAGCGCTTCTTCGCGCCGGAGACGTACCCGGGTGGCCTGTCGTACTCCTTGTCGCTGGAGGGCAGCTACCTCACGCAGACCCTGCAGGACCCGGACAAGTTCGGCGCCACCAAGCCCCAGGGGGCCGTGGCGCTCGCCTTCCAGGGCCGCGCGAAGCTGAACCGGTTCCGCTTCAACGCGCTGGCGCTGGTGCGCAGCCTGTCCTTCATCCAGTTCGACGTGCCGGGCTTCCCCCCGTTCCAGGACTTCCCCACGGGCACGGTCCTGAAGCCGGAAGTCTTCGGCGCGCTGGGCGTGGACTACAACATCGAGAAGCTGCACCTGACGCCGGGCTTCATCATCGGCGCGCAGCAGCCGGCGTCCTTCCGCAGCCCGGTTCCGCTCGTGGGCGGCAGCAACCCGCCCCCCAGCCTCACCGGGACGCGCACGGTCGTGGTGCGTGACGCCAACCAGCTGAGCATCCTGCCCAGCACCTGCGGTGGCACCAGCGCCTGCGAGGCGGAGCTCATCTGGTCCGCGAAGGCCACCTTCCGCTGGGACCTGTCGGAGACGGTCGCGGCCGTGGGTGAGGTCTACTACACGTACGACACCAACCGGACCACGTTCGAGGACGACGTGACGGGCATCGCGCAGCCGAACTTCGAGAAGCCGCACGCGCTGGGCTTCAACACGCTGCTGCAGGCGCGCTTCTAGGCCGCCCTGCCCTCTTCGGGCAGCTTCGCGGGGCCCGCCGTGCATCACGGCGGGCCCTTCGTGTTTCTAGAAGGCGGACGTCATCCGCACCACCTCGTCGAAGGCGGTGAGGCCCTGCGCCAGCTTGCGCACGGCGGCCTCGCGCAGCGTGCGCATGCCACCGCGGCGCGCCGCCTGTACCAGGTGCTCGTAGGGCGCCTCGCGGGCGATGAGCTCACGCACCTCCCGGTTCGTGGAGACGATTTCGAAGACGCCGGTGCGGCCGGAGAAGCCTGTGCCGCGGCAGCGCACGCACCCCGCGCCCTTGGACAGCTTCACGCCGCCGGGCAACAGCGGCAGCGGCGCATCGAGTGCCAGCAGTTCGTCCGGCGTGAGCACCGCATCCTCCGCGCAGTGCACGCAGACGCGGCGCAGGAGGCGCTGGGCCATGACCCCCAGCAGGCTCTGCGCGAGGAGGAAGGCCGGCACGCCCAGGTCCTTCATGCGCGCCACCGCGCCCAGCGCGTCGTTGGTGTGCAGCGTGGAGAGCACCAGGTGGCCGGTGAGCGCGGCTTGAATCGCGTTCTCCGCCGTCTCCGCGTCGCGGATTTCGCCCACCATGATGACGTCCGGGTCCTGGCGCAGGATGTGGCGCAGCGCCCCCGCGAAATCCAGGCCCACCTTGGGCTGCACCTGCACCTGATTGAAGGTGTCCCACACCATTTCGATGGGGTCTTCAATCGTGGTGACGTTGACGTCCGGCCCCGCCACCGCCTTGAGCGCGGAGTAGAGCGTCGTCGTCTTGCCGCTGCCCGTGGGGCCCGTCACCAGGATGAGGCCGTGGGGTTGATCAATCCACGACTCGAAGTGGCCCTTCTCGTCCGGATCGAAGCCCAGCTGGGCGATGTCCTGCACCAGCGTCTCCGGGTCGAAGATACGGATGACCACCTTCTCGCCGAACGCGGTGGGCAGCGTGGAGACGCGGAGCTCCACCTCGCGGCCGTCGCGCTCCGTCTTGATGCGGCCGTCCTGGGGGCGGCGCTTCTCTGAGATGTCGATGCGCGACAGCATCTTCACGCGCGACACGATGGGCGGGTGCACCTGCGCGGGCAGCGTGTAGACGGGGTGCAGCACACCGTCGATGCGCAGGCGCACCACGGCGGTGGCCCGCTTCGGTTCGATGTGGATATCCGACGCGCGATTGTCGAACGCGTAGCGCAGCAGGTAGTCCACGGCCTGCACCACCGGCCGGTCGGACGCCTCCAGCTCCTGCGTGCCGCTGAGCGACACCAGTTGCTCGAAGTTGGCGATCTGCGCGTTCGCGCCACTGAAGTCGTCCGCGGCCTGGGCCAGCGTCTTCTTGAAGCCGTAGATGTCCGCGATGGAGCGGAGGATGTCCGTCTTCGCGGACAGCACGGGCTCCACCGGCTCGCCGGTGAGCCGGTGGAAGGACTCGAAGAGCTCGCGGTCGAAGGGGTTGGCCACCGCCACGCGCAGCCGCCCCTGTTCGGTGCGCTCCAGGGGCAGCAGCACGTGCTTCTGCGCGTAGGGACGGGACACCGTGCGGGTGGCCAGCGCCATGTCCATCTTCAGCGGATCCAGCTTCCGGTAGGCCAGCCCCGCGGCGCGCGCGGCGGCCTCCGTGACGCGGTCCTCGTCCAGCACGCCCCGCCCCCCCGGTGCCGGAATCTGGAAGGCCGCGACCAGCTCCACGGGCGACACGTCATAGCGTGCCGCGTCCTTGCCCGTTCCGGCCTGCGCCTTGATGACGCGGGCGCGCGCGGCGGGCTCTCGCGCCAGCACCTCCTGCGCCTGCTGTGGTGTCAGCAGGCGCTGGGCGACCAGGGCCTCCAGGAGGAAGCCGAGGGTGAAATCCGTGGCGCCGCGCGAGGGGCCGCTGCTTCCGGGGGGAACCGCCTGGGTCACACGTTCCTCCTTCTGCGGGTGGCCAGGAGCAACACCCCGAGCCCCACGAGGAATGCCGCGGAGGACGGGCCGCTCTGGCAGCCGCAACCGCCGGGGTCGTTGTTCGTTCCGCCCGTGCCGCCGTCCAACGGAGGGGGCGGCGGCGTGCCACCGTCACTGCACAGGGTACAGGTGCCGCCGTCCGTCTTCACGTACGGGTCGTAGCACTGGCCGCCATTGCCGCAGTACAGGCCGTTGGGGCAGTCCTGGTTGGTGCGGCAGGGGGCGATGCAGGCGGTCCCCTCCTGGAACGGCACGCACTGGAGCGGCGAGGAGCAGGTGCCCGTGCCGCAGTCGCGGAAGCAGAAGCGGTCCTCGCCAGTGCCCGCCGAGCGGCAGGTGCTGCCGGGGCCGCACGTGCAAGCGGCCACCGAGCACGGCTCCGCGCACACGCCCTGCGGGTTGCCGTTGAGCTTCAGGCACTGCTGGTTGAAGCCGCACTCCGAATCCTGGAGGCACGGGTCGCCGACGCTGCGCGTGCCCGTCAGCTGCTGCACGCAGGCGTGGTCGCACGAGCGGCAGGCGTAGTTGGAGCCACAGTCGTTGTTGGTGGAGCAGTCGGCGACGCACACGTCGCCCCCGCCGTTGGGCAGCGTGTTGCAGGTATAGCCGTCGCGACAGTCACCCTTTCCCGGGCGGCAGTTCTTCAGACAGCGCTTGCCCACGGAGCCCACGGATGCGCACGTGGAGCCGGTGGGGCAGTCCGCGTTGGCGACGCAGGACTCCGTGCAGTAGCCGTCCTTCCAGGCCGGGAAGGCGGGGGTCTTGTCCGCGTCCGTGAGGCAGCGCGAATCCGCCGCGCCGCACGAAGAGGCGCTGGCGCAGGGGTTGCCCACCTTGGTGCCCGTGCCAATCGCCTCCGGCAGACAGGCGAACTGCGAGCCGGCGATGAGCGTGGACGCGCGGCACTGGTAGGGGTCCGGGCAGGCTCCGGGCGCACCGGACGGGCACGCCTTGGAGCAGATCTTCATCGAGTTGCCGCTGGTGGTGGACTGGGTCGTGACACAGGTGAGCCCCGCGGAGCACGCGGTGGTGTCACAGGGCGAGCCCACCGCTCCCGTCTGCGGGTAGCGCTGGCAGAACGCGCCCCGGTCATAGGACGACAGGGTGCGCCGCTGCACGCCCGTCTCCTGCGCGAAGTACATCACCGAGTCCGGGTACTCATACGTGCTGCCCAGGCCCAGGCAGTGGCCCACCTCGCGCATCACCGCCGTCTGGATGTCCATGAAGCCCGCGGGCGTGGGGGTGAACGAGGTGAACTTGTAGCGCACGGCGTTGAGGAAGATGTCGCACTGGTAGACGTTGCCGCCGTGGCTCAGCGGCACCGCGACGGACACGCTCGTCTCGTTGAGGACGTCCTTGTACTGGGTGCTGAGCGGGTCGGTGACCCAGATGGCGGCGACGCTGAAGCCGTCCAGCCGGTCGTTCACGTCCGGGATGGGGACGATGGTGGAGCGGCCCTTGTACGTGAAGGCGGGCCACGCGCAGTCCACGTCCTGCCAGGCCTGGAAGGACTTCTTCACCGCGTCTTCCACCAGCGAGATGTCATTGCCCGCCGGCTGGTTGTTGCGCGCGTCCACGTAGTACGGGAACGGGTCCTGGCTGTTGTTGAGCACCCAGTGATCCAGGAACTGGTAGCCCCCCTGGGCCTGCGCCGTCGTGGCCAGCGCCAGCAGTCCAAGGAGGAAGACACTCCGCTGCGTCCCACGCATCATCACCCGCACCTCGTCACGTCACGTCCGCACGGGGCGCTCCGACTGGGCGCCCGGACGTCACCGGGCGCGCAGTCTACCCGTGAACGGCGCGAACGGTGGCATCCACCAGCGCTTCGGGCGTGGGACGCTCGGCCACGGCGGCCACGGGGATTCCCAGCTGCGTCAGCGCGGTCGCCGTGGTGGGGCCAATGGCCACCACCTTCGCGGAGGCCAGCGGCTCACGGCCCACCCCCTCCACGAAGGCCTCCGCGGTGCGCGGCGAGGCGAAGAGCACCACCTGGGGCGGGGACGCGGCCAGCTGGGCCAGCGCCTCCGGGTCGACGGCGGCCGGCGCGCTGCGATAGGCCGTCACGCGGGTGACACGCACGCCCAGGTCGCGCAGGCCGTCCTCCAGCTCCCGCCGCCCCTCCTCCGCCGCGGGCAGGAGCACGTCGTCATCCGGCCCCAGCACGTCGCGCAGGGCGGTGAAGAGCGCCGCGCCGGTGCCCTCGTGGGGTTCGGCCTCCACCTTCAGGCCAAAGCCCTCCACGGCCCTCGCGGTGCGCGGCCCCACGGCGGCCAGCTTCACGCGGGACAGCCGGTCCAACGTGCCGGCGAGCCGCAGGGCCTCCAGGAAGGACTCCACGGCGGAGGGGCTGGCGAACACCACCCAGTGGTAGCGCTGCACGTGCTCGGCGGCGGACGCGAGCGGGCGCGGGTCCTCCGGCGGATGCAGCTCCAACAGCGGCAGGCTGAGGACCTCCGCGCCCTCGTCCTCCAGGAGGAAGCACAGCTCCTCTGCCCGCTCACGGGGGCGCGTCACCAAGATTCGGATGCCATCCAGTCGCCGGTCCACGGGCCGGCACTCTAGGCGCGGGACGCGCCTTCGCGGCGGCCGAAATCACGCAGGATGTCTCCTGCCCCGCGCGACAGGAGCTCATCCGCGAGCGATTCGCCCAGCCGCTCCGCTTCCGGTACGGGCCCCTTCACCTCGCCCCGCACCACCAGCGAACCGTCCGGCCGGCCCACCAGACCGCGCAGGTACACCTGGCCGTCCTCCACCGTGGCGTGGCCGGCGAGCGGCACGGTGCAGCCGCCCTCCAGCTTCGCCAGGAAGGCGCGCTCGGCCCGCACGGCGTTGCGCGTGAGGGCGTCTTCCAGGGGGGCGAGCAGCGCGCGCACGTCCGCGTCCGCCTCGCGGCACTGGATGGCCAACACGCCCTGCCCCACCGCCGGCAGGCTCTCCGCCACCGGCACCACCTGGGTGATGTGGTGGTCCAATCCCAGGCGCTTGAGCCCCGCCGCCGCGAGCATGGCGCCAGCGAGCCGCAGTTCGCGCGTCCTCTGCAGGCGCGTCTGCACGTTGCCGCGCACGGAGACGATCTCCAGGTCCGGCCGGCGCGCGCGCAGGATGCAGCTGCGCCGCAGCGACGACGTGCCCACCTTCGCGCCCGCGGGCAGCATCTCCAGCGTGAGCCCGTCCAGGCCGCAGAACGCGTCGCGAGGGTCCTCTCGCGTCGGCACCGCCGCCAGGATGAGCCCTTCCGGGAACACCGACGTCATGTCCTTGAGGCTGTGCACCGCCACGTCCGCGCGGCCGTCAAGCAGGGCCTGTTCAATCTCCTTCACGAACAGGCCCTTGCCGCCCACCTGTGACAGCGGCGCGGACAGGAAGCGGTCGCCCTCGGTGGTCATCTTCACCAGGGTGACTTCCAGGCCGGGGTTGTGCCGGGCGAGGAGCGAGGCCACGTGATTCGCCTGCCACAGCGCCAGCGGGCTCTCCCGCGTCGCGATACGCACCGTCTTCATCGCCGGCTCCCGGTGGCCACCACGGTATTGCGCGCCTCCTGCTGTGGGGGGGCGGCGGGCTCCTCCGGAGCGATGGCGGCGGCCTCCGCTTCCGTGAGGCCGAACAGCTCCGCGGCGGCGCCAGCCAGCCGGTTGCCCTCACCCTGCGGACCCACGGCGCGCAGGCGCGCGGTGGGCTCATGCAACAGCTTGTTCACGATGGCTCGCCCCATGGCCTCGATGCTCTTCTTCTGCTTGTCGGTGAGGCCGTCGCCCAGGCCCAGCAGCGTGCGCTCCACCTCCGCGCGGGCAATGGCCTCCGCGCGCTGACGCAGGCGCGCCAGCACGGGCATGCCGTCGCGCAGCGCGCGCTCCCGGGCGAAGCGCGCCACCTCCTGCGCCACCAGCCCGCCCGCCTTGTGCGCCTCTTCCGCGCGCGCGGCGGTGTTGTCCGCGACGAACTTCTGGATGTCATCCACGTCGTACGCGTGCACCCAGTCCAACGTCCCCACCGCCGGGTCGATGTCTCGCGGCACCGCCAGGTCCACCATGAACAGCGGCCGTCCCTTGCGAGCCTTGCCCAGCGCGCCGACATTTTCGCGCGTGAAGATGGGCACCGGCGACGCGGTGCTCGTCACCACCACGTCCGCGGCGCCGAGCAGCGTGAAGAGCTCCTCGTAGGGCTTCGCCACACCGCCCACCTCCGCCACCAGCGCCTCCGCTCGGGCGAGCGTGCGGTTGGTCACGATGAGCTTCCCGGCGCCCGCGTTCTTCAGGTGCCGCGCCGCCAGCTCACCCATCTCTCCCGCGCCCACCACCAGCACGGTCTTGTCCTTGAGCCCGTCGAACACCTTGCTCGCCAGCTGCACGGCCGCGGACGCCATGGACGTCGCCGCGCGACCCACCGCCGTCTCCGTGCGCACGCGCTTGGCGCAACCGAACGCCGCCGCGCACGCACGCGTCAACTCACCGCGCACCGCGCCCGCGCCCTGACCGCGCTCGAAGGCGTCCTTCACCTGCCCCAGAATCTGCGCCTCGCCCAGCACCATGGAGTCCAGGCTGGACGCCACGCGGAACAGGTGCACGAGCGCCGCCTCGCCCTGGTGCTCGTACAGGTGCTCCAACGCCTCCGCGCCGCCCAGCGAGTGCAGCGTCTCCCGCGCGCGCTCCCGCGCCAGCTCCGCGCTGGGGGCCGCCAGGTACACCTCCACGCGGTTGCACGTGGACACCCAGAGCGCCTCCACGGGCGATTGCGCCAGCCGCTGCAACACTTCCGTCTGCCGGGCTTCAGGCAATGCCAGCCGCTCGCGGACACCCAGGGGCGCGGTGCGGTGTGACACGCCGATACAGATGAATTCCATGGCTACGGCATCCCCGGGCCAGCGGCGGACAGGTCGTAGGACGACAGGAAGGAGACCAGCACCAGGCAGAAGCCGGCCATGGTGAGCAGCGCCACCCGCCGGCCACGCCAGCCGGCGAAGATGCGCGCGTTGACGAGCGCGGCGAACACGCCCCAGGCGACGAACGTCGCCACGTGCTTGGCTTCGAGCGCCCAGGCGAGCCCCCGCAGCGTGGTGGTGAACAGGGCGCCGGTCGCCAGCGTGAGCGACAGCGCGATGAACCCCCACACCACGAGCCGCCGGTTGAGCGTGTCCAGGAATTCCAGGGACGGCAGCCGGGAGAAGAGCAGCCCGAAGTGCTTGGCCTTCACCTCCCGCTCCATCAGCAGGTACATGACGCCCACCCCCGCCGCCACGCCGAAGGCCGTCATGCCCAGAAGCGCGATGGTGACATGCACCGGCAACAGCGGCTGGCGCACCGCGTCCGGCAGCGGCGTGGACCCGCCGTGCAACAGCATCCCGATGAGCAGCACCGCCACCGCCAGCGGCGTGAGGAACGCGCCAATGACGGGCTTGCGGTAGCGCACATCCAGCGCCAGGAAGAGCGCCAGCAGCAGGAAGGCGAAGGTGGACATGCCCTGCGCGGGACCCACCAACCGGCCCCCCTGCGCGCTCAGAAGGCCCATGAGCGCAACGCAATGCATCAGCAGCCCGGTCCCCACCAGCACCCGGCCAGTGACGGCGAGCACCCGGGACTGGCGGACCAGGAAGGCGAGGTAGACGAGCGCGGCCAGGCCGTAGGCGTGGCAGGCGAGCGAGACGAGCGTATGGCTCATGGCGGCAGGCTCATAACCCCGGCCGAGGAGGCATTCAGTCCTGCCTCAGCCCGTTTTACATTTTATTGAGAATGAAGGCCGCCAGCAGGTCGGTCTCCGAATTGGGCTTGCGCTCGGGGGCGGGCGCCCCCACCTCCGCGACATAACCCGGAACGACTTCGTACGCGGAGTCCCCGACCAGGATGGAGTCGGCCATCTGCTCGGCGCCCAGCCGGCCGAGCTGCTCCTCGGTCTTCACCCGGGATACCAGTTGGTGCGTGTCCTCCCCGGACACCAGCTGCACCACGTGGACAGCGGGTGTGAGCGGCCAGGTGCTCCCACCTTCGGCGGCGACCACCAGGCGGCCCTCGCGCAGGTCTGCTTTGTCCTCCAGCGCCCACTCCTCGAGCTGGGCCTGGGACAGGAAGAGCTTCGTCACGCCCCACAGACTACACCACCCTCATGTCCGGCGGGCCTGGAAATGGGGTGCAACCTCCGGCCAGATGCGGCATCCGTTCCACCGGAAGCGGCCCGGCCTTCCCGCCCCCCCTGGCACCCGCCGGACGCGAAGCTCAGGACGTATCCTACTCAAGCAGTAGACACGAGGTGACGACATGGCTGGCGACGTGATCAACATCAGTGATTCGGACTTCCAGAAGCAGGTCCTGGATTCTCAACAACCCGTGCTCGTGGACTTCTGGGCCACCTGGTGCGCTCCCTGCCGCGCCATCGCGCCCTCCGTCGAGGCGCTGTCCGCCCAGTACAAGGGCCAGGTGACGTTCGCGAAGATGGACATCGACGCGAACCAGGACACGCCCCAGCAGTTTGGCATCCGCTCCATCCCCACCCTGTTGCTCTTCAAGGGCGGCAAGGTCGTGGAGCAGATTGTCGGCGCGGTGCCGAAGTCGCGCATCGAGGACGCGATCCGGAAGAGTCTCTAAGTCCGTGTGTCCCCGGTGACGGGCCCGCGCTTCGCGGCCGTCTCCTTCGTCCCCTCCCACCCACGGCGCCGCTGGCTCTCACCGCCAGACTCCGCGCCCGGTGAGAGGGGACGCTGCGTCTGGGCTCCCAACCAGACACCCCGGCGTGACATGCCTGGCGGTTCGATATGTCTGTAGAAAGACAACTCACCGCGACGGTAAGGGCTTTCACGTACCGGGTGCAGGTTGCCCCCTGACGCAGACATTTCTCTGCCGTTGAGACAAACGCCCGACAGGGACGACTGGGCGATCCTCCCGTCGTGTTTTGTTCAACAGACATTGAAATTGCATTACGAGTCAAACACGACCCCAACATGTCTTGTTGACAGAGTTCGCCACAACAGACAGAAGTCGCGAGTACACGCCTGTCTTGATTGGCGAGTTTCTACAGGAGTTTTCATGGCACGCCTTCGCAAAGAATTGACCTCGCAAGCACCGCTGACCCCTGCCCTGACGTCGTGGGCGGAGGCCCTGGGTGATGCCATCGGCCGCGGCATGCTGCGCGCGCTGAACACGGGAATGCCGAGCATGGGCGCCGCCACGGCGTCGCCGGGCAATGGCGCGGTGATGGCGGGTCGCCGCCGCGGCCGTCCCCCCAAGACGGTGGCGGGCGGGCCGGTGCCCATGGACCGCCGCTGCACGGTGAGTGGTTGCACCCGCGAGCAGCGCTCCAAGGGCCTGTGTTCCGCGCACTACCAGGCCGAGCGCCGCAGGCAGATCGCCACCGGCAAGCCCGCCTGAACCCCGGGCCGGGGCCCTACTCGCCGCGCCAGGGGTCTCCGGGCGTGGTGGCCTTGAGCAGCTCCCAGGCCGCCATCACGTCGATGACCCGCTCCAGCTCATTGGGCAGGGAGCGGGCGCGCTGGGACTTGAGGTAGTCCTCCGTGAAGGCCCTCAGGCGCATGCCCAGGAAGAGCCGGGCGAGCGCCACCTCCGTCTGACCTGAGAAGTCCAGGAAGCGCAGGGCGAACCCGCTGCGGCCCTCCTCCTCCGGGCCACGCTCCTCCCGCACAATCTCCGCGCGAGCCTCCACGGGGGCGGCCCCCTCCTCCAGCGCGAAGCGCGCGCGCACCACCGAGCCCATGGGCAGGAAGAAGGTGCTCGCGAGGAAGGCACCGCTGACGCTCACGTTCACGGACGTGAGCCCGGCGGAGAAGCGCCGGCCGCCCGCGTCGTCCTCCATCCAGAGGTCGAAGTGCGTGGCCAGCTGCGCGCGCGGGAAGTGCCGGTGCTCCGGCTCCCCCTGGTTCATCTCGATACGGGGCACCGCGCCGGGCAGGGGCACGTTGCGTGAAGTGCCCACCGGCGGAACCAACGGCCGGGGTGCCTGAGTGTCCTCCGGCCCGCGGACCGCCGTGCCGGCCTTCGCCGTCGTCACACCCTTCCTCTGCACCACCATCGGAAGCCTCCACGGCCGTCAGAACATGTGACGGCGCATGCTGATGTTCACCAGCAGCCCGATGCACAACATCACCGACAGCATCGAGGAGCCGCCGTAGCTCATGAGGGGCAGCGTGATGCCCGTCACCGGCAACAGGCCAATGACCATGCCGATGTTTTCGAACACCTGCCAGAAAAGTGTGGCCACCACCCCCACCGCAACGAACGCTCCAAAACGGTCTCGTGCACTGAATCCCACGCCCAGCCCGAGAATGAAGATGCCGCCGTAGAGCACGAGCAACAGGAGACAAGAGAAGAAGCCGTGCTCCTCGGCCCACACGGAGAAGATGAAATCCGTGTGCTGTTCCGGCAGGAAGCGCAGACCTGTCTGGGTTCCCTCACGCCAGCCCTTGCCGGTGAGGCCACCGGAGCCCACGGCAATCTTGGATTGCGCGGCGTGATAGCCGCTGCCGCGCAGGTCCGCTTCCGGGTCCAACCACCCGGAGATGCGCTGGCTCTGGTGTTTCTTGAGGTAGTGGCGCACGACGGTGCTGCGAGGCTCGGGCATCTCCCGGACGTAGTCGTTCCAGATGATGAGGCCGCCCACCAGCACGCCCGCCACGATGGTGGCGCCCAGGTACCAGCGCACCTTGCCGAAGAGGATGACGGTGCCGGAGGACAGGAAGATCATCAGCGCGGTGCCCAGGTCCGGCTGCACCAGCACCAGCGTGAAGGGCACCATCACCACCAGCACCGGCTTCCACAGCCGTACGAGCCCGTAGGACGGCTGATTGGGCTGGAAGTCGTCGTGATAGACCTTGGCCAGCATCAGCACGACGCCAATCTTCATGAACTCGGCGGGCTGCAGGCGGAACGGGCCAATGACGAACCAGCTCTCCGCGCCCTTGGCCGTATGCCCCACCAGCCGCAACGCCAGCAGCGCCAGGATGTTGAGCACGTAGATGGGGAAGGCCATCCGCTGAATCCAGCGGTAGTCCACCAGGCACACCATCAGCACCGCGCCCAGGCCCACGCCCAGGTAGAGCGCCTGGCTGGTCCACACCGGCGCCATGGGGGGCCGGGACGCGGACGCCAGGTTCCAGATGCCCAGCGCGCACACGCCCAGCACGCACACGACGAGCCCCCACGGCACGTGGGGCATCATCCGGCGCTCAATCCGCAGTTGCACTGTCGTCTCCGGTTTCCGAGGGCGGCTGGATGGGCTCTCCCGGCAGGTTCACCTTGGGCGGCGGCACCGCGCGGGTGAGCGAGGCTTCATCCAGGCTGGGCGCCGGCGGCAGCGACGGCGTGTAGGGCTGGTTGGCGCGGGGCGGCGGTGACGTCGCGTCCTGCGCCTTCAATTCGAAGTACTTCTTCATCACGGCCAGCGCCGTGGGCGCCGCGTCCACGCCACCGTGGCCGCCGTGCTCGTTGAGCACCACCACGGCCAGCTCCGGCTTGTTCGCGGGGGCGAAGCCGGCGAACCACGCGTGGTCGCGCTCGAAGTAGCTCATCTGGTGCGTCTTCAGACGCACGGCGCCGATGCGCGCCACCTGCGCGGTGCCCGTCTTGGCCGCCACCAGGAAGTCCGCGGGCAGGCCCGACTTGAGCTTCGCGCGGTACGCGGTGCCGCCGGGCTCCTGCGCCACCGCCTCCAGGCCCTCCACGATGGCCTTCAGGTGCGCGGGGTTGATGTCCGTCTGAGACACCACCTCCGGCTTGAACTCCTCCATCACCTGCCCGTCCAGGTTCTCCAGCCGCTGCACCATCTGCGGCTTGTAGAGCTTCCCGCCGTTGGCCACGGCCGCGTACACCAGCGCCAGCTGCAGGGGCGTCACGTTGTCGTCGCCCTGCCCGATGGCGCTGTTGAGCGCCATGCCCTTGGTGTAGCCGCCCGGCGAGGCTTTGTCGTGGTACGCGCTGGACGGCATGATGCCCGGCACCTCCGCCACCACGCCGATGCCGGTGGGGCGGCCCAGGCCCAGCGACTTGCCCATCTCCGCGATGGGGTCCAGTCCGATGGTGTCCGCCACCTTGTAGAACCACGCGTCGCACGACGCCTTCATGGCGCCCCGGCCGTCCAGGGGCCCGTGGCCGCTGTCCTTGTGGCAGCGCCACACGCGCGCGCCCAGCCGGTAGCCGCCGGAGCAGTGCACCACCGTCTCCGGCCGGAACGCCCCGGACTTGAAGGCCGCCAGCTGCGTCACGACCTTGAACGTGGAGCCCGGGCTGTAGTGCTCCGCGGCCACGCGGTTGATCATCGGATGGAGCGGATCCCTCGCCAGCGTGGCCATCTGCGACGGCGTCACGCGGCCCGTCAGGAGATTGGGGTCGAAGCCGGGGCGGGACACCAGCGCCTTGATGAAGCCGGTGTTCACGTCGATGGCTACCACCGCGCCCGTCACGCCCGGGAACGCGCGCTCCGCCTCCTCCTGGAGGCGCATGTCGATGGAGAGCACCACGTTGCTGCCGGCCGTGGGAGGAATGACGGCGTTCTCCCCCAGCTTGTCGTTGAGCTCTTCAATCGTCTGGCCGCGCGCGTTCACCACTTCCTTGCGCACGCCGTCCCGCCCGCGCAGCTTGGACTCGAAGTAGCGCTCCAGGCCGCGCCGGCCGATGTAGTCGCCCAGCGCGTACTTCGCGCCGTCCCCGTTGAGGCGCTCCAGCTCCTCCTGGGTGATTTCGTTCATGTAGCCCAGCACGTGCGACAGCACCGTGTCCGCGCGGTAGTTGCGGTGCGGCACGGGCACCACCTCCACGCCGTCCAGGATGTCCCGCCGGGCGTTGAGCCGGTCGTACTCGTCGCGCGTCAGGTCCACGCGCACCGGCACCGGCTGGAAGGGCGCGTTGCGGCGGCTCGAGCGGACCAGGTCTTCAATCTTCTTGCGCTGCTCGGGGTCCCACTGGAGCAGCTCGCCCAGGCGGGGAATCACCTGCTCGAAGCAGTCCGTGCAGAAGGCCGGCGTGACGAAGGCGTCGAACGACGGACGGCTGTCCACCAGGATGGTGCCGCGCGCGTCCTTGATGACGCCGCGGTCGGCGCGCAGGCGCACCTCCTTCACGAAGTTCGCCACGCTCTTGGCGGCGTACTCTTCATGGCGGATGAGCTGGAGCCGGTACAGCTGGATGGCCAGCGCCACCATGCCCAGCGACATGGCCAGGCCCAGCCACAGGAAGCGGCGTTTCAGGTCCCGGCCTGGAGTGGTGTTGCCAATGGTCGGAGGCGTCAACGGAGCAACCCCGCCGGGCGCTCCTGCGCCACTTCAAACCGCTTGAACAGCGGGAAGAGCAACAGGGCCGCCACGCCCGTGAGCGCCAGCTGCACCGGCATGCCGGAGAGCTGCGGCGCCGTGGAGCCGTCCTTCAGCGTGAGCCAGGTGAAGAACGTGGACAAGAGGGCGTGCCCCAGGTCCGCGCCCATGGCGAACAGCGCGAAGGCCACGGGCCCTCGCACGTCCACGAACGACGCCACCAGGCGGCCCACCAGGAAGGTGAACACCGCGAGGAACGTGAACAGGCCCGTGGGCTGGCCGCTCATCAGGTCCAGCAGGTAGCCCACCGCGAAGGCGGAGCACGCCCCCTCGGTGAGGCTCGCCCGGAGCGCGAGGAAGGCCACCAGCACCACCGTGACGTCCACGCGGCCCAGCACCAGCCCTGCCTGTTGGACGAACACGGACTCCAGCGTGAGCAGCACCAGCGCCAGCATGACGGTCACCAGGAACTTCATTTCTGCGTGCCCTCCGTGGAGGCCCCGCCGGTGGCGGTCATCTCACTGTACGGACTGCCCACCACCAACACCTCCTCCAGCCGGCTGGTGTCCACCGCGGGAGTGATGTCCGCGCCCTGGAACATGCCGTGCTCCTTCTTCTCCAGCTGCGTCACCCGCCCCACCACCAGCCCCGGAGGATAGATGCCGTCCGTGCCGGAGGTGATGATGAGGTCGCCGTCCTCCACGTCCTCCGTGCGCAGCATGTTCTCCAGCGTCAGGGGGCCGCTGCCCGCGCCCGCCGCCGTGCCTCGGGCCCGCGAGCGCTGCACCCGCACCGCCACCCGGCTCTGTGGATCCGTCACCAGCGCCACGTCCGCGTAGCCGCCCGTGGACCGGATGACCTGCCCGACAATCCCGTCCGGCGTCACCACCGACATGCCCCGGAACACCCCGTCCTTCTCCCCGCTGCTGATCCGCACCGACAGGAGCTTGGCCACCGGATTGACGCCCACCACCCGCGCCGGAATCTCCGGCCCGGGCACGGCCTCCGCGTACGCCAGCAGCTTTCGCAGCCGCCCGTTCTCCGAGCGGGCTTCGCCCAGGGCCTGCACCGTCGCCCGCAGCTGCAAGTTCTCCAGCCGCAGCGCGTCATTGTCCTGACGGACGCCGCGCAGGTCCAGGTAGTTGCGCACCGCGGCCACGGCGCCGTCGATGCCGGCGGTGAGCCCCTGCTGCACGGGGGCCGTGAGCGCGATGACGCCCCGGTCGACGAAGTTCGGGTCGCGGCCGCGCCGCCCGCCCAGCAGGAAGGCGCCGAGGGGGTACAGGAGGAGGGCGGCTACGAGGAGGAAGCGGCGGTACCGCTTGAGAAGAGACAGCACGGACGGGGGCTTTCCCGGGGTGGGCGAAGGACGCGGATGGAAGGGGGAGAGGGTCGGGCTAAGCTGGCTGAATCGCTTGCATTTTCCGGTCTGTTGTCCTAGGCAGTCAAGGCCCGGATGAGGGGGTGTTGACACTCATGCATCCCCACCGGCCGGGCTACCAACAACACGGCGCCGCGAGACCTTCCGCAAGGTGATTCGCGGGCGCTTCCGACCGTGAAGTGACCACAATGGACGGTTTGAATCCCCGGAAGGTCTTCTCCCTCCTGTTCATCATCGGCATCGCCGTGGTGTTCACGCTCCAGTTCGGCCCTGGCAGCAACGGGTTCGCGGACAAGGGCAGCCAGGCGCCCACCGCCAGCGCGGTGGCCACGGTGAATGGCAAGGAGATCCCTGTACGCGACTTCAGCATGGCCTGGTCGCGGCAGATGAACTTCCTGCGTTCGCAGGGCAACCCCATCCCGGAGTCGGTGGCCCGCCAGTTCGGCCTGGACAAGCAGGTGCTCGACCGGCTGGTGAACGCGGAGCTGCTCGCCCAGTCGGCGGAGCGCCACGGCATCAGCCCGTCGGATGAGGAGCTTCGCAAGCTCATCCACGAGAACACCGACTTCCATAGCAAGGAAGGCGCGTTCGACTTCGCCCGCTACCAGCAGGTGCTGCGCGACTTCTACCGCCGCACGCCCCAGGAGTACGAGCAGGAGCTGCGCCGGCAGATGGCCGCCCAGAAGATGCTGGACGTGGTGCGCACGGGTGCCGTGGTGTCGGACGACGAGGTCCGCGCCCGCTACGAGAAGGAAGGCAACCAGGCGAAGCTGGTGTTCGCCCGCTTCCTGCCCACGATGTTCGCGGACAAGGTCCCCGCGCCCACGCCCGCGAAGCTCGCGGAGTTCCAGAAGACGCACGAGAAGGAGATCGCCGACTATTACGCGGCGAACAGCTTCGTCTACAACGTGCCGGAGCGGATCCGCGCCCGCCAGATTCTGGTGAAGGTGGCCCCGGATGCCACGCCCGAGCAGAAGGCCCAGGCGAAGGCGAAGGCGGAAGGCCTGCGCAAGGAGCTGGACGGCGGCAAGGACTTCGCCACGCTGGCCAAGGCGAGCAGCGACGACGACGCCACCAAGCTGAAGGGCGGCGAGCTGGGCTGGGTGGAGCGCACCACGTGGGACCCGGCGCTGGCCGACGCGGCGTTCGCCCTGAAGGCCGGGGAAGTGACGCAGCCGGTGGAGTCCGCGCTGGGCGTGCACCTGGTGAAGGTGGAGGAGAAGAAGGAAGCCCAGGCCAAGAAGCTGGACGACGTGAAGGGCGAGATCGCCACCAGCCTCTACAAGCAGGAGCAGGCGAAGGGGCTGGCGAAGGCGGAGGCCGAGAAGGCCCTGGCGGCGGCGAAGGCCGGCAAGTCCCTGAAGGAGCAGTTCCCGGTCCCCGCCGGCCAGCAGCCCGCGCTGCTGCGCTTCGAGGCGGAGACGAAGCCGGAGGCCGTGGAGACGGACAGCTTCACCGCTCAGGGTGACTCCGTGCCGCACCTGGGTCCGGCGCCGGGCCTGGTGAAGGCCACCTTCGAGGCCAGCGGTCCGGCGGTGCTGGGCGAGGTCTTCACCGTGGGCGAGGCGAACATCGTCGCGCAGGTGGTGGAGCGCGAGAAGCCGGACACCGCGGGCTTCGACAAGCGCAAGGAGGAGTTGCGCACCCAGGCCCGTCAGGCCAAGCAGATCGAGCTGACGGAGTCCTTCCTCAAGTCGCTGAAGAAGAGCGGCAACGTCGTCACCAACAACGAGGCCATCGACTCGGTGTTGGGCGCCGCGGGGTAGTCACCCGCCGGAGCGGGCGTAGGGGACCTCCATCGGGGTCCCCTCCGCCGAAGGGGCCTCGGAGACCGCGATGCGGTCCCGGCCCCGGCCCTTGGCCGCGTACATGGCGAAGTCCGCCGCGCGGATGAGGTCCGTGGAAGTGGTGGCGTGCTCCGGGAAGGAGGCCACCCCGACGCTCGCGGTGAGCGCCACGTCCAGCCCCTGCGCGCGCAGGAAGCGCTGGCCGCGGAACGCCTCGCAGATGCGCTGGGCGATGACCTGGGCCCCTTCCTTGTCCGTCTCAATCAACATCACCGCGAACTCGTCGCCGCCGTAGCGGAAGACGGCGTCCAGGTTGTGGCGGCCCAGGCTGATGAGCAGGTCCCCCACCTCCTTGAGCGTGGCGCTGCCCACCAGGTGCCCGTGCCGGTCGTTGATGGACTTGAAGTGGTCCAGGTCCAGGAACACGAGCGACAGCGGGTGGCGGAAGCGCGCCGAGCGCTTCACCTCCTGCTCCAGCTGCGCGCGCAGGTGCCGCGCGTTGAAGCAGCCGGTGTGCTCGTCCGTGATGGTGAGCTCCTGGACGCGGCGGAAGTTGCGTGCGTTCTCGATGGCGATGGCCGCGTAGTCCGCGATGGCGGACAGGGCGGTGAGGTCGTCATGCGTGAAGCCGGGCTCGGTGGGGCCGTTGACCAGCTCAATCACGCCCAGCACGCGCTCGCGCGCCACCAGCGGCACGGCGAGCAGCGAGCGGGTGTGGAAGGCGGAGGCCTCATCGAAGCGGGGCGCGAAGCTGGAGTCGCC